>CAYFJC010000007.1:18142-36983 GCA_964343355.1 uncultured Gammaproteobacteria bacterium
CCGCAGCAAAATAAGCCGCAGCAAAATAAACCCCAGCAAAATAAGCCGCAGCAAAATAAGAATACTAATAATGCTCCAGTTAATAAAACTGATATTAAAGAGAATAAGCCAGTTCAGAAAAAGACTGAAACTAATCCGGCTGAATTAAAAGCTGATAATAAGAAGGTAATTCAAAAAGATCAAGTGGTTAAAACTGAAGCTAAAAAAGCTGTAGCTAAGACTCAAGACGAAATGCCAAAACAAAAACCAACCAATGATACAAAAAAATCAGAGACTACTGAGGCTAAAGTAAAACCTAAGGTAAGTGGTTTAAAGCCTGTTGAGTCGAAACCTAAAAAGAAAGCTGCAGTTCCAACTAGGGCTGCAAATGATCCTCGATATAAAGGTTAATTAGCTTTCCAGCTATTGAAGTTGGCGGAGGTATATTTGGCAAATTATTTATGTCAAACCAATCCGCCTCTTCAATCTCCACACCATCAGGCTCCGGATTTCCAGTTAAGCATTCGCAATAATAGCCCAGCATTAATTGGCTTGGAAAAGGCCAGGATTGACTGGCAAAATATCTAATATTTGAAACTTCAATATTTACCTCTTCTTTGACTTCTCTAACTAGAGCCTCTTCAGCAGTCTCGCCTGCCTCAATAAAACCAGCTAAAGCACTAAACATTCCTTCAGGAAAAAGCTTGTTTCGAGCTAGAAGTATTTTATTTCCATTTGTAACAAGAGTTATTATGCAGGGTGAAATTGTTGGGTAAGTAAAGGTATTGGCACAAGGGCAATATAAAGCCTCCTCTTTCGTCTCAAATATATTTTTATTTCCACAATAAGAGCAGTATTTATTTGATACAAGCCAATGAAGAAGCTGTTTAGCCCTGCTTACAAGTTGAAATTCATCAGATGATAACTGAGGAAGCATAAAACGAAGATCAATTTGATCTAGTTCTGAATTGGATATATTTTTAGTTCCAAGGTCTTTTAATTGGATCGCGTATATACACTTACCGTCTTTAATTCCAATACCGATTCTGTATTTTTCATATTCACTATCTAAATATAATGATTTTGGATCAAATAAGTAAGATTTAGTAAGATTATCGTATAAAATTGCATCACCATTAAAAAGAATAAAAGAGTTCTCCTTTAAGTTGTCGAATTCTATAAATCTTTTTAAGAGCATATAATAATAAGTGGAGTAAATTTAGATGAATATATTTAAGATTTTATCAAAGATGTTTCTGGGTAGTTCACCAATTTGGTACAAGTCTACCATATTAATTTTTTTAGTATTAAACCCAATAATCCTCTTATCATTAAATAGCCTAGGTATGAATGGATCATTTATAGTTGGATGGATATTTTTATTAGAATTCATTTTTACATTAGCGTTAGCTTTAAAATGCTACCCGCTCCAACCTGGTGGATTATTAGCAATTCAAGCAATTGCTTTAGGCCTTACAACAACTGAATCTGTTTTTCATGAAATAAGTAACAATCTTGAAGTCATACTTTTATTGATCTTTATGGTTGCGGGTATTTATTTTATGAAAAATTTAATGCTTATGATTTTTACAAAGTTATTACTTAAGGTTAAATCTAAAATAACTCTGTCATTCTTTTTTCTATTTTCTTCAGCCTTTTTATCTGCATTTCTAGACGCTTTAACAGTTACAGCTGTTCTTATTAGTGTCGCTATTGGTTTTTATAGAATATTTCATACTGTAAGGTCGAATAAAGCATTTACTGATATAAATCACGACTATCATTCTGATGAAAATCTACCTATAGAAGCGCAAGGTGAGTTGAATGAATTTAAGGGTTTTTTAAGAGATCTAATAATGCATGGAGCAGTTGGCACAGCCCTAGGTGGAGTTTGTACTATAGTCGGTGAGCCTCAAAATCTTCTAATAGCTGGAGTTGTTGGTTGGAATTTTATAGAATTTTTTATAGCTATGGCACCGGTTACTATGCCAGTTCTTTTCGCAGGTATTTTAACTTGCCTTGTTATTGAAAGATTTAAACTTGCTGGGTTTGGTCATCAATTACCAGATAGTATTAGAGTTATTTTCAATGACTATGATTTGTATGAAACTTCCCAACAAACAGATACACAAAAAGCCGAACTCTATATTGAATTTATAGTTTTATTATTTTTGATTATTGCATTAGCTCTGCATCTTGCAGCCGTTGGAGTTATCGGTTTAGCTGTAATTATTCTTTTAACCTCATTTAAAGGAATCACTGATGAGCATAAACTTGGAGCAGCTTTCCATGAAGCTTTACCTTTCACAGCTCTACTTGGTGTTTTCTTTGCAATAGTTAGTGTGATTCATGACCAGCATCTATTTACGCCAATAATTTATTATGTGCTAGAACAAGATCCAGCTATACAGCCCTCAGTCTTCTTTATGGCTAATGGTATCTTGTCAGCGATAAGCGATAATGTATTCGTTGCTACCATCTATATAAACGAAATAAACCAGGCTTATTTAGCAAATACTATTAGTCGTGAGCAATTTGAAGCATTAGCAGTTGCTGTTAATACAGGAACTAATATTCCTAGCATCGCTACTCCTAATGGTCAGGCAGCATTCTTATTTCTTTTAACCTCATCTTTAGCGCCTTTGATAAAACTGTCTTATATTAAAATGGTTAAGATGGCTTTACCTTATACCATCGTTCTAACGATTGTTGGTCTTTACTCAATTACCTACTTTATATAAAGATGAACTCACATAAGATTTGCGTAGCTCCAATGATGCAATATACAGATATGCATGACAGGTTTTTATTAAGATTGATTTCTAAAAATATATTTCTTTATACAGAGATGATTTCTACAGGCTCAATTATCTTTGGTAACTGCCTGAATCAATTTGATTTTAATAAAGAAGAACATCCGGTTGGAGTTCAGCTGGGCGGCTCTAACCCAAAACACTTAGCTGAATGCGCTAAGGTTGCTGAAAAGTATGGCTATGATGAAATTAATTTAAATGTAGGATGTCCTTCAGAAAGAGTTCAAAAAGGTAGATTTGGGGCTTGCTTGATGCTTGAACCTGAACTTGTTGCTGAATGCGTATCAGAAATGTCCAAAAGTGTAGATTTACCGGTAACTGTTAAATGTCGGCTTGGTATTGATGATAGAGAGGATTATGAATTTTTAAGTAATTTTGTTGAGATAGTGAAAACTGCTGGGGTTTCTACATTTATCGTTCATGCTAGAAATGGTCTTCTAAAAGGATTAAGTCCTCGACAGAATAGAAATATACCTCCTCTTAAGTACGATTATGTCTATAGGCTTAAACAAGAAAATAAAGATTTAAATATTATTATTAATGGAGGTATAAAGGACTTATCAGAATCTAAAAATCATTTAGAGAAAGTTGATGGAGTAATGATAGGAAGAGCTTCATACGATAATCCCTTTATGTTGGCTGATGTTGATGAACTCATTTTTAACGAAACTTCAAATAGAAAAAATAAAGTTGAGATTCTTAATGAATACTTAGATTACGTGACCGTAATGCATTCTAAAGGTCATGATTTATCACGTATGTTAAAACATCTATTTGGGCTCTCTAAAGGAGATATACATGCAAAAGCATTCAGAAGAAAAGTACACGAAACGATACTTGGTGGTGATATAGTTAATTCAAGAAAAGAACTTATTGCTCTAATTTAATCCTCAATTAAAAAGTCATCCAAATCTTCTAAAAAATCATCCTCATTACTCAACCCATCGGAAATCTCATAATCTCTAGATTGAATATAAGCATCCTTAACAAAGGTGTATCTATCTCCTGTAATTAAGGCCTCAAAATCTAAATATCTTTCTCTTGTTTCTAAAGCGTCTAGAGCAGTTAATGCTAACTTAACATCGGTATCAGTCATGGCAAATGTACCAGATAAAAATGATGATATTGGTCGACTCATTAAATCTCTAACGTTACTCGGTCCAATAACAGGCAGCATGATATACGGACCACTTGGAACACCCCACACCCCAAGTGTTTGCCCAAAATCCTCATCATGAATTTCTAATCCCATTTTACTAGCAACGTCGAAGAAGCCAAATAAACCAATAGTAGAATTTATGGTAAATCTTCCAAAATCCTGCAAAGCTAACTTAGGCTTTCCTTGAAGCGCTTGATTAATAAAAGTATCAATTTCAGCAAGATTTTTAAAAAATCTAGTAACTCTATTTTGAATAAATGGGGGCGTTATACTTCCATAAATCTCAGCTGCGGGTTTGGCTAACGTATTATCCAAAGCTTCATTTACCGCAAAGGTAATTTGATTAATATCCTCAAAGGGATCATTAATCTCCTCAGTTAACAAATTGGTGTTAAAGGAAAGTAAAGTTAAAGATATAAGTAAAAATTTAATCATTAATAAGATTTTCTAAAAATATTTTTAAATCACTAGTTAAATTTAATGATTTATTTAAAGACATATTATAAATGTTTTCATCAAAAGGTATTGATGTTATTTCAGGTATGTCAGGTCCAAAATTTATCTCAGTGGTATTTTGAATTGGAAGTGTTGTGTTTTTAATATATCCAAGAATAGGTATATCTAATTTATTAAATGTACTAATTGATTTAAAGGTATCACCTATAGCTAGTGCATTTGGTGTAGAGACAAGTATGACTCCATCTAGTGGAATTTCAGAACAAACTGTTAAATAAGCATCGCCAGTTCCAGGAGGCATATCTATAAAAAGTATATCAAGATCACCCCAATTAGTTGTTGTCATTAACTGCTTTATAGCTCCACTAAGCATGGGTCCTCTCCATATTGCTGCTTTATCATCATCTATGATGGAACCCATGGAGGCTATCTCAATTCCATTAGATGTTAATGGTTTAAAACACTTTTTAGAATTTTTAGAAATTATTTCAGGCTTAGTGTTTTCAATTTTGAATAAAATATGTTGATTAGGGCCGTATACATCTGCATCTAAAATCCCTACTTTATAGTCTTTAGATAGAGATAATGCAGCCAAAGCTGTAATAGATGATTTTCCAACACCGCCTTTAGCAGAGGCTATAGCTATAATTTTTTTAATATTCATTCAATATTGTTTAATTGAATTGAATTATAATATATATAAGTAAATCATTAACTAGATATAACATTAACAAGCAAAGAAAGATAATAGTTACTCACGCATTACCTTATGCGAATGCACCTTTGCATCTAGGTCATATATTAGAATCAGTTCAAACGGATATCTGGGTTAGGTTTCAAAAACAGCTAGGTAATGAGTGTCTATTCTTTTGTGCTGATGATACCCATGGAACTCCTGTAATGCTTAAAGCTAAAGAGCTAGGAATTACTCCTGAAGAACTAGTCAAGCAGGTTAGAGCAGATCATATGGCTACATATGAAGCTTATGATATAAATTTTACGAATTATCACACAACACACTCAGATGAAAATAAAAACTTCTCTGAAATGATTTATAAATCAGCTCTTGAAAAAGACCTTATTATTAAAAAATCAGTTAATCAATATTATGATGTTGAAGAAGGCATGTTCTTATCAGATAGATTTATTTACGGTACATGCCCAAAATGCTCCTCAGACAACCAATACGGTGATGGTTGTGAGGATTGTGGGGCCACCTACGAACCAAGAGATTTGATAAACCCTGTATCCTCAATATCTAAAACTACTCCAGTACTTAGAGATAGTGAACATATCTTTTTTGATCTCCCAAAAAAAGAAAAAATGCTCAAAACATTTTTAGATAAGGTAAATATTCAGTCTTCAATAAAAAATAAGTTAAATGAATGGATGGAAGATTTAAGACCATGGGATATATCAAGAGATGCACCCTACTTTGGATTTCAGATACCAAATGAAAAAGATAAATATTTTTACGTATGGCTTGATGCTCCGATTGGTTATATAGCTTCTATAGATAATTGGGCTACTTCAAACAATGGGTCAATTAACAATTACTGGTCAGAAGACTCTGAATATGAAATTGTTCATTTTATTGGTAAAGACATAGCTTATTTTCATGGATTATTTTGGCCAGCAATTCTAGATAGTGCTAATTTTAAATTACCTGATTCTATTTATGTCCATGGTTTTTTAACGGTTAATGGTGAAAAAATGTCGAAGTCTAAAGGTACTGGCATTAAAACAGACTCTTTTGCAAAACATTGTGATCCTGAAATGCTTAGATATTATTTTGCTGCAAAATTAAATGACAAAGTGGAAGATATTGATCTCAATCTAGAAGATTTTACTCAACGCATAAACTCAGATCTTGTGGGTAAATATCTAAACATCTTAAGTCGCTCTTCAACTTTCATTCAAAAAAATGATGGTGATTTGTCTGACTCAGTTGATACCATCTTGATTGATGAGATCATTCAAAATGCTGACCAGATAAAAGAATTTTTTGAGCTACGTCAGTACTCAAAAGCAATAAGACTGATAATGGATATGGCTGATTTAACTAATAAATATATCAACGATAAAACACCTTGGAAGTTAGACAATGATGAAGCTGTTCATGTTGCAACAACTGCCATAAATGCCTTTAGACTTATATCAATATTTCTTCACCCTGTTGCACCAAAATTAATATCTAAGGGTTTTGGTTCACTTGGAATAGATATACAAAATTATAACAACCTGAATGATCAACTAGTAAGTACAAAATTAGCAAAATATGTTCCATTACTAACAAGGATGGAATCTATGACACTTGAACTATTTAATGAAGAGGAAAATAATATGGCAAATGATGAAAATTTAAATGATATGAACATAATAAATATCAATCAATTCTCTGATGTTGAGTTAAGAGTTGCTAAAGTTATTAATGCAGAGGATATAGAGGAAGCTGATAAGCTCATCAAACTCACGCTAAGTGTTGGTGATCTGGGTGAAAAAACTGTATTTGCTGGAATTAAAAGTGCTTATAAGAAAGAAGACTTGTTAAATAAACTTGTAATACTTGTTTATAATCTTGCTCCAAGAAAGATGAAGTTTGGAGTTTCTGAAGGCATGGTCCTTGCTTCATCTGATGATGAGGGGGGAATATTTTTAATTTCACCGGACAATGGCGCAAAAGAAGGGCAAAGAGTTAAATGAAGAAAGTAGACATAGTTGTAATTGGTGCTGGACCAGTTGGTCTTTTTACCGTCTTTGAAGCAGGACTGCTTGGTCTCAAATGTGTACTTATAGATAATCTAGATAAGCCTGGTGGCCAATGTGCAGAACTTTATCCAGAAAAACCAATTTATGATATTCCAGGCGTACCCTTTCAGACAGCTCAAGATCATGTTGATGCCTTGCTTGAGCAAATTAAACCTTTTGATTATGAATTATTGCTTAATCAAAGAGTTAATGAAATAAAGATTATTGATTCTGAGAAGGATATTAATACATGGGAGGTTGCTACCTCTGAGGACAATGTCTTTCAAACAAAAAATGTATTTATAGCTGCTGGAGCTGGTTCTTTTGAAGCCAGAAGACCTCCTAACATTGATAACCCGGACCAATTTCTCGGGTCAGGCGTCTCATACGCAGTTAGATCAAAAGATCTATATAAAGATAAGGATTTAATTATTTTTGGTGGTGGTGATTCAGCTTTAGATTGGAGTGTTGAGCTTTCTGGTATTGCAAAATCTATTAGTTTGGTTCACAGACGAGACGAATTCAGAGGAGCTCCTCATACTGAAAAACTTATGCGAGATCTTGTAGCTGATAATAAATTAAATCTTTTAACGCCCTATGTCATAGACTCAATTATTGGTGAAGACAGCGTTAGCGGTGTTAACTTAAAAAACTTTGATACAAATGAAGTTAAAGCATTTGATGCTGATGAGCTTTTATTCTTATTTGGATTAAATAAAAAGCTTGGACCAATACTAGAATGGAATATTGATCTTAATGGTAAAAAGATCGAAGTAGATACAGCTACTTATTCAACCAATCTTGATGGTGTTTTTGCAGTTGGAGATATTAATAGTTATGAGGGTAAATTAGATTTAATACTTTGTGGATTTCACGAAACTACCATAGCGGTACAAGAAGCTTATAGAAGAATAAACCCCGGCGAAAGAGTTCCATTTGCTTATACAACTTCTAATACTAAACTTCAGGCTAAACTAGGTGTTAACAGCTAAAGATCGTGGAACTTATAAAGCTGATACATGAGGAGTTACCTCAAATCCAATGCGGAAGATGCGATACACCTGGTTGTTATCAATATGCAGAACAAATAGCCAATGGTGGTACCCATGATAGATGTGTTCCAGGTGGAGCGAAAACACTAGATAATTTAAATAAAATATTAGCTAAAAATATCACTTCTGTTGATATGAACTATGGACCATCTATTCCTCTTCAGATTGCTGTAATAGACGAGTCTGAATGCATTGGTTGTAAGAAATGCATTACAGCATGCCCTGTTGATGCTATTGCTGGCTCAGTTAATCTTATGCACAATATTATTGATGAGCTTTGCACAGGATGCGAGCTTTGTATTGAACCATGCCCTGTTGATTGCATCGACTTAGTTGAAACCTCTAATCAAAATAGTCGAGTTGCTTCTCAAATAAATTATGACGCAACAAGCAGTCTTCGCAAGAATGAATCTAAACAAAAAAGAATGGATACAGCTAATCATATAAATAAAGAAATAGGTGTTGTGATTAATGCTAAATTAGAAAATAGAAATTTAGATACCAGTGGTAATCTAAAAAGTCTTCAATTAAAAATTCTTAAGGATCAATTGGATAATTTTCACAATTTAAATGAAGAAGAAAAAGATACATTTATTAGCAACCTTAATTCCGATGATCAATAGATGATTAAGGATAGATTTCGTAAATATCTCCCAGTGGTAGTTGATCTAGAGACAGGAGGATTCAATCCTAAAAATAATGCCATTTTAGAGATTGCTGCAACACTTATTTATGAAAATGAAGAAACCACTAAATTAGAAGTTGGTGAAACTCATAGGTATCATATAGAGCCCTATGAAGGACTACTAGTTGAACAAGAATCCTTGGATTTTACAAAGATTAATCTTAATCACCCTTTAAGAAATGCTGTATCAGAAAAAGAAGCTTTAGATGACCTTTTTAAAATTATTAATAAAGTTAGAACCGAAAATGGCTGCTCGAGAGCTATATTAATAGGTCATAATGCTCATTTTGATCATGCATTTTTAACAGAATCAATCTTAAGAAATAACAATAAAAAATCTCCATTTCATCCCTTTTCAGTTTTAGATACTGTTACTCTTGGTGCTCTCCATACCAAGCAGACTGTTTTAGCTAGAATATGTGATGTATTGGATATAGATTATGACTCTAAATTAGCTCATTCTGCAGCTTATGATTCAGATGTTACTGCTCAAGTCTTTTGTAAGATTATTAATGAATTTGATCATTAGTTTATATAAATGATTCTCATAAGTATAATGATTCTCATTAATTAAATACCTTAAATCAACACTTTACAAAATAATATTAATAAAATATATTAGTGACTTAATAGTTCTAAAATAAATTAAAAAAGGAGTAATTATGGAGATGAAATCACTAAATTCAGTTGAAGTTTGCAATATTCTTAATGAGATAATGGAGTATGAGTTAGCTGGAGTTGTTAGATATACTCACTCAGCTTTAATGGTAAGTGGTCCATATAGAATACCTATAGTCACCTTTCTTAAAGAACAAGCGACTGAATCATTACTCCATGCTCAGCAAGCTGGTGAATTAATTGCTGGATTAGATGGTCATCCTAGTCAAAAAATAGCTAAAATTGAAGAAACAAATCGTCATTCAATTAAAGACATTCTTGAAGAAGGTCTTGGTCATGAGCTTCACGCATTAAGTTTATATAAAAAACTGCTCCTAAGTGTAGAAGACGCTTCTGTGTATCTAGAAGAATATGCTAGAAGCATGATTGGTGAAGAAGAGCAGCACTCTCTTGAACTAAAAGCTATGTTAAAAGATTTTGGTTAAACTATTCTGAGGCAGCCTTTATCATTTTAGATAGCTCGCCTGCTTCGTGTAGTTCAGTAACTATATCAGCACCACCTATTAATTCGCCGGCAACAAAAACCTGTGGAAATGTAGGCCAGTCAGAAATAGAAGGAAGCGTTGAGCGTATTTCGGCGTTAGCTAAAATATCAACATAAGAAAATTCAGCCTCACAATCAATTAAAGCCTGCACTGTTTTAGCAGAAAAGCCACAACGAGGCTCGTAGGGAGTACCCTTCATATAAATAAGGATATTATTCTTAGCTATTTGCTCTTTAAGTTTTTCTTCAGTGCTCATAATTAACCCTTAGTAATATGTATATATCTCTTTATAGTATCTCTGAAGCCATAATTCAAGGCATCAACTATTATCGCATGGCCAATTGATACCTCATCAATAAGATTTAATGACCTTATGGCTGGTAGGTTCTCTAAATTCAAGTCATGACCTGCATTAATTCGTAAGCCTAATGTTTTTGCATGTAATAAGATATTTTTGTAATTTTCAATAAGTGAAGATGTACTAACACTAGTATTGTTATAACTTTTTGCATAGTCTTCTGTATAAAGCTCTATAGCATCGGCATTTAATGAAAAAGCATAATCAACAGACTCAATCGTTGGGTCTATAAACAAACTCACACGATTAGCATAGGTTTTTAAAAGATTAATAGTTTTTTTTAGTTCGTTGTCGTGCTCACCGGATAACCAACCATGATCTGATGTTATTTGGCTTAATGTATCTGGTACTAATGTAGCTTGGGTAGGTTTGCATAACTTAATTAACTCATTAAATCCTAGGTAGTCACCAGTTTGTTTTTCAAATGGATTTCCTTCAATATTAAATTCAGCCCCCAAACCTTTTACTATTTCACTTAATTCAATAACGTCATTTGAAGTTGCATGTCTATGATCCGGTCTTGGATGAAGCGTTATACCCTCTGCACCCTGCTCTAAGGCTTGCTCGGCAAATTTTTTAAGGTTTGGGTAATCAGAACCCCGAGAGTTTCTTAGTAAAGCTATCTTGTTTAAATTAACACTTAAAAGCATGAAACAGTATCCTAGTTTCCAGAATGATCGTCAGAGTAATCAGATACTAAATTTATAAAACTTTTAACACCTGCATCTAAAGCTGAATCATGCACAATAAAGTAAGGGGTATGATTACCAGGCGCAGATTCAACATTTTTGCCATTAACGCCTAACCAAAAATACAATCCAGGCACTTCGTTTGAAAAGAAAGCAAAATCCTCTGCACCTGTTGAAGCTAATATGTCTGAACTAAACATGCCTCCTGTAGCTTCAATTAAAGATTTAGAGTAATTTTTTACTAAATCAGGGTCATTTACCATAACTGGGTAAGATCCATATATTGCAAAATCAACAGTTGCTTCTACGTTATGAGCTTCAGCAACGTTTGTAGCAATTGTTCTCATCTCTTTGTGAATTAAACTAAGCACTTCATTATCAAAAGTTCTTATAGTGCCCTCAAGCATTGCTGATTCAGGAATAATATTATTTCGTGATCCTGCTTTAACAATTCCTACAGATATGACTGCCGGATTTTCGCGTATATCTATTCTTCTGCTTAGAATAGTTTGTAAACTAGTACCTATGTCAAAAGCAGCCATAATTGGATCATTAGAAGCCCATGGTGTTGAGCCATGAGACTGAGTTCCTTTAATATTAATTCTAAAAGCTTCTGCTGAAGCCATAGCAGGACCTGACTTAACAGCAACAGCTCCATGATATGAGTTTGTTACATGCATACCAAAGATAACATCGGGCTTTTCTTCAAAAATACCCTCTTTAAGCATTAACTCAGCGCCTCCCTCTTCTCCTTCAGGGGGTCCCTCTTCCGCTGGTTGAAATATTAATAAAATATCACCATGGAGCTTTTCAGTGTTTCTTGAAAGAAAATCTGCAACTCCAAGCATGACGGCTATGTGTGCATCATGTCCACAGGCATGCATAACGCCAACTTCATTTCCTTGATACGTAGTTGTTTCGATTGAGGCGTATGGGAGATTAGTCATTTCTGTTACTGGTAATCCGTCTATGTCTGCTCGCAGCGCTATAAGAGGACCAGGATGGTCACCTCTAATATATGCAGTTAATCCTGTATAGGCAATTTCAGTTTGCACTTCTAAACCTAAATCTGTAAGAATTTGTTCTATGCGTTTAGAGGTTCGAAATTCTCTGTTACCAAGCTCAGGATATTGATGAAAATAATGCCTCCATTTAATAACTTTTGACATTAATCCGTCAATATCTTGGTTTAAAGCTTCTTTTAATGGGCTAGAATTTATTAAAATAGTATTATTTAAAAGAGACTCCTCATCAACACTCATCAACTGAGCAGAAACAGGAAATAAAAATAATAATGATAATAATTGCAGTAATTTAGATTTATACATAGTTTCTTTAATTTAAAATAAAATAGGATTAATTTCCATACAAATCATCTTTTTTTAAAATGCCTAAAGCTTTAGCATTAGTTGTAACTTTTGCATCATCTTTATAACCATTTATTAAAACAATGGGTTTTCTCTGATCACCTTGACCCATTAGGATAGAAGCTGCTGCTGCTAACTCATCACCTGATGCTATCTCTGTTGTTGCCAGCGTATTTCCATACATATCCGTGGAACCTTTTTTATCTAATAGACAATTAATCCCAGAGCTACCAATTGCAAAACCAGTTATTCCGTATCTGTATGCCCGCGTCATTGAATCGCTAATAATAATATGTACCTGTAATCCAAGTAATATCGATAGCTCATTGCCTATATCTTCAGCACTTTGATTAGGATCTTCTGGAAGCAATAAGACCTGATTAGTTGATTGATCTATATTAGATCTATCGATGCCAGCATTGATATTTATAAATCCAAGTTTATGCTCAACAATTAAAACATTATTATTTGAACTAATAACAGAGTTAGATTCATTGAGAACTAATTCAACAAAGTTAGCTGATTTATCCAACTTCTTTGATAGTTCAATTGCTTGATTGGATGGGATAACACTATCTAGATTGATATATCTATTCTCTGATTTAGAAACAATTTTTTGAGCAATGACAAAAATAGTTCCTTCCAAGACTTTGGTATTAGTTTCAGATATAGATTTAAATATTATTGCAGCCAGATCGTCTCCTGGGTTTATGTCGGGGACGTTATCTAGAGATTGAAGTGTTAATGAGTTCATAGAAAATATTATTTTAAATATTTATATCTTTTAATTAGTAATGCAGCTAAAGCGTAACAAGTTATAGGAATAAATATATATAAGAGCCATAGGAAGGTTAAGCTTTCAGGAGTATTATCTGCTCCTAACGATGGGTCAAATGATGAAAATAAACCAAGAACAACATATGGAATTGCGGCTGATAGAGCTGAACCAAATTTAAAAAAGCTGGTAAGAAATGAATACATTGATCCAGAATTATCAATATTATTGTGTTCTTTGTCTTGCTTGGCTAAGTCTGCGACCATAGCGATTATTAATGGTGTAACACCTGCATAACCAGCTCCAATCATGAATAATGAGATACAGCTTCCAAGAAGAATAAATTCACGATTATCAAAGAAATAAAACTCCCATCCTAAGTATGCAAGAAATGAAACTATAAATAGATAGATGCAACAATAATAGACAGCTCTATGCTTATTAAGCCTTAGTGCTAAACGTCTCCAAAATTCTATTCCTACTATTGCTGATGCAAAAAATAAAAGAATCATCCGTGCGCTGTATTCTGGAAGACCTAAAACATAATCAATTGTAAATAACGCTAAAGCTCCTGCTGAGCCCTGAGCAACTACAACCAAGAAACCTGTAGCTATTAGTATTTTTAAATTGGTATTAAAAAGGAAACTTTTAAATACCGAAAATGGGTGTGCTACATCAACATAAGAATCACTTGAATCTGGTACCTTAATTAATGCAGTGATAACAATAATAGGTAGTAAAACTATTACAAATATTCCTATTGCTAGAATTTTAGTTTCAATTGGAGAGCCGTAATAAATCTCAACAAAAGCAGGTATTGCAAGAACAAATAAACTAAAGAATACATTTACGGCTTCTCTTAAAGTTAATAAATTGGTTTTATCATCATAGGATGGTGCTAAAAAAGTACTCCAAGAGAGCTGAGAAATCGAACTTAGTGTAAAACCTGTATAAAGTAAAAATAAACTTAGAAATAAATACCAGCCAGATGGATCTGGGTTAACGGGTAGATATAACAATACTGTAGATATCATTAATACCGGCAGTGATAAGGCTATCCAATGTTTATGCTTACCCCACCTTGAAGGGTATCTATCAATCAAGGTTCCCATTATGGGATCTGTAAAAATGTCTAGGACTCGTCCAAATACAAAGATAAGTCCAACAGTAGTAAGACCTAATCCTAGATTGTTTGCAAAATAAGGTAATATATAAACAACTATTGGCATTGCTGCTGCAGCGCCACTGAAATTTAATAAAGCATAAAATATCTTTGACGATGTCTTAATCATGGCATAACAATAACATAACTTTTATATATTGATGTCTAATGTATAATCAAAAAATGAATAGCTTTGATGTAAAAATATTAGACGTTTTAGTATGTCCTAAGACAAAAAAACCTCTTACATATAATAAAGAAACTCAAGAGTTAGTTAATGAAGATAATTCTTTAGCTTATCCTATTAAGGACGGTATACCTGTGATGTTAGTAGATGAAGCTAGATCTATTTCATAGCAGCTAAAAAAAAACTATTTCATATTTGCGCCCGTAGCTCAGCTGGATAGAGTACTTGGCTACGAACCAAGGGGTCGGGAGTTCGAATCTCTCCGGGCGCGCCATTTAAGACTTTGAGTGTAAAATGATTATTAATTTAAGAAAGGATGTTGTATGGAATTTTTAACCAAAACTGATGAGCAATCAATAAAAGAATATATAAATGAACTTATATCTGACTGTCTTCAGCTGCACATCTTTGCAAAAGCCGAAACATTACAGGTTCTAGATGAAAAGAATCAAGCTGGCGTTATGAGTTTTTATTTAGAATATGGTGACGAGCCTCAATATCAATTGCTTAGGATGCTTGGATTTTATAATGAGATTAATCCACAAGCTCAAAAAGATATGTTAGTTAAAATATATGGTCTTGTTGACGAGGCTAAAATATACGTTAGTAAAATTAAAGCACAATCTCCAGAAGATAGAAGGATAAGAGGTTCTGTAGAATATCTCTATCTGGAAGGATCGACACCAAAAGAAATTGTAAATGAGATGATTGAGACTGGCATATTGGAAGAATATGATGATAAAAAGGAACTTCTTTTTAATATGCATTTAAGCAGAATTAATTCGTATGTTAAGAATTTTCCAAGTTTTGAAATCATTGAAGAAATGAAGAAGCAGGATGATTGGGATACATTAGACCTTGGAGCAATCGAGGAGCTAGAGAAAAAAGATAAAGAATTAAGATCTATTTTAGTAATGCGAGAGGACTTGCATTAATCTTAACCAAAACAAATAGGCTGACCTATTTAATACTAAATTTTAGATAATTCGAGGTTACGTTTTTCAGCAGCAATCCAGTCATTTGGTAGTTTACGAGCAACAACTAGAAAGCTAATAATTGATGGAATAAACATGCAAAAAGTTAACGACATTGCATAACGCATTGACTCGATGTCATTATAATTTTCTTTAAAAACATCGATCATCCATCCCGCAAAAGTTGGGCCTCCACCTAGCGCAATCATATTTAGAACAAAGAAAAATAGTGCAGTAGACATAGCTCGCATATTAATAGGAGCAAGAGTTTGAGCGATTGCAAAACTTGGTCCTAGGTATATTCCAACAAAAAGTAAAAATAATGTAGAGAGTAGAAGATTGAGTTCTATTGTTGGCACCCAAAAACTACCAACACCTATTGGTAAACATAAACCAATGGCAATTGCTGGAACCCAGCCGTATGCACGAATATCTTTACTGCCCCATTTATCAGCAATTCTTGCTCCAAAAAAGGCGCCTCCAGCATAAGCTGTTCCATTAATTATTCCTAAAATAATTATAAGTTGTTGGAAATCAAAACTAGGATCTAAGGCTATCAAATATTTAGTATGAAAAGTTGAAAGAGCATAGGAAGCAAAAGAGCCAAAAGCTATCCCGAAACACATAGCCCACCAGGCTGGTATTTTAAGTAGAGTTTTTAGTGACTCTTTAAAAGGTGGCTTCACCATTTCTGCTTGCTCACCTAATTCCATAGCTCCACGAATAGGTTCGCGAAGTACCAACTTAACTATAACTGCTAGCCCTACTCCAGTGACACCAAGAAATATAAATATTTTTCTCCAATCAACAACCGTATCTCCGCCTTGTGAAGGCCCTATAATCCATGCTGTAACAAAGTAAGCTGCCATAATTCCAAAGGGAATACCCATTGAGTAGACGCCCAGTGCACCCGCTCGCTCTTCTTTGGGATACATATCAGAAATAATAGAATGTGATGGAGGGCTTCCACCAGCCTCACCTATTCCCACTCCCATTCGAGCAAGACCTATTTGCATGAAATTTCCAGCCAATCCAGTCAAAGCAGTAAAGCCACTCCACGTAGCAAGAGCAATGGATATAATATTTACCCTACTATAACGATCAGCTAACCAAGCAATAGGAATGGCAACGATAGTATAAAAGGTAGCAAACAAGAGTCCGCTCAGAAGACCTAATTGAGTATTAGATAGACCAAGATCAGCCTGAATGAATGGTGCCAAAATACCTAAAATTTGACGATCAACAAAATTAAAGCCATAAACTACTGTAAGAAGTATTAATGCAAATGTTCGATATCCCTTACTTGGCATTTTTTGATTATTCATGATGTTCAATTTCCCTATTATTGAACAAAAAGTGTATCACCTCTTGCAGCAAAATATGAGAGGTCGGTAAAATTAAAAATCTTAATTTTTTTAGCTTATACTTTTATATATGAGTAAAAACCTTGATACCAAAACAATGTTAATTATTATCCTCATATTTTTTATTTTAGGAATGATTTATTCTCAGTCGGATTTAGTTGCATGATTGCAATTGATGCGGAGAAGTACCTATCTGTGTTAATGAGCTAATGGGTAAGTCTAAAGAGTATTATGCTCTAATAATTCTTGTAATAGCGATGATGATTTCGATTAGTTATATTTTACTTAATAGTAATCCTGATAGAAAAATGGATAAGTGTGATCAGATTGAGGAGCTCTCATCAAAGGTAAACTGTATTGCAAAAGTTTTGCAAAAACATCCAGAAGGTTACTCTAATTAGTTATCTGAGCTCGGTCTAGAAGAAACCTCTTCGTGCCACCTATGCAAGCTTTTTAATTCATCATCCGGTTTTAAATCTACCATTCTAGATGCAAAATCAACAGCAGATAATAAAGTTATATCAGCAATCGTATATCTATCTCCAGCAACAAATTTTGTTGAAGAAAACTCCTCGTCTAATCGCTTATAAAAGGAATTTACATTTTTATCACTTGCTAATTTAGCAGCAGGTATTTGTTCAAAAATACCCATACTACCAACGATAGGTCCATTGACCCATGATGTTCCTATCTGAGTCCAGAGCTCTAATTCAATGTGCCTGTTTCTACTTTCTATAAAAGCAAGCTCAAAGGGATCTTTGCCAAAAAGATTAGGTTCTGGCTCTACACTTTCCAAATAGCGACAAATTGCCACAGATTCGGATATACATCTTCCATCATCCAACTCAAGGACAGGAATCTTTCCGCTGGGGTTCTTTTTAAGAAACTCCTCTGACTTGTGTTCTCTTTTAGACATATCGCAATTAACTAGCTCGAGATCAATTCCTTTTTCTGCTGCAAAAATTTTTACGCGCCTTGGGTTTGGTGCATTAGGAAAGTCATATAATTTCATTTTTTAGCTCCTTGACTCAGATTAGAGTTTTAGGGTTCTTGGTTTTACTCATAGATAAAAGTATAAGCTAAAAAAATTATGTTCTTAAATCTTGATGGGCTATGAAAAAGCCTGGTGAAGAACTAACAAGTACAAAATCTATTAAAGCCGTCGCGATAAGGGAGAGGATGTACTTATTAGAAATGATAGTTTAAATGCAATAGTTGCTGGTGTAAAAGAAAAAACCTACTAACTCCAAAACCTCGATGGTTACGAGTGACTAACCGCTCACAACACAACTTGTCCTTTTTACGGAGATAGTTTCGTCAGCACCAAGTTCATTAAGTGCATCAATATAATCAGGATGACTTTTAAAGGACATAGCTTTATCAAACGTCTCAAACTCAGCTACCGCCGCGAATTGCATATCTTTTGCGCCTATTTGAGTTTTTGCAACAGGACCTATAGCAATCATTTTAAATTCGCCACGCTCAATAAGAGCATTCACTTTCGTAACGTATCTATTAAATGCTTCTTGGTCAATAATTTCTTCAACATGATTAATCCAGTATCCTTTTACCATCGTCTGTTTCTCCTGTAGTTGTTCCGTAGCTTAACCTTTTTTAATTAAGATAATTATTAAAAATAAAAAACTTCTAACAACACAATTGTTATAACTGCAAGAATTGCACCATACATAAAATTTTTCCACCAGTTACTCATAATCTCTCCTTTGATTAAATAACATTTATTATTGAACCATATTTATTAAACATATGTTTAACCTACCATAAAAATAATTTTTAATTGATCACAAACTTAATAAGTTAAATTTTTTAACTAAAGTTGCGGGCTTTCTTTTACTCCAGGCTTTTCTATAAGCCATTAAAATTTTGGTATAATTATCTATACAAAATCT
>CAYFJC010000008.1:0-11231 GCA_964343355.1 uncultured Gammaproteobacteria bacterium
ATATATATAAAAAATGATTCTTTTAAATCTTGTTAAATAGAACTTTTTTGTTTTTAATAGATCTATGAAAGAAAATGTGAAATGGTTACAGCAATTTATATGGTTTGGTGAAGGCGTTATTTTAGCGGCTATCGCTTTAGCAACATTATTTGCAGCAGGGTTAGAAATCGAAAGACTAATCACGATTCAGGTCATAGACTTGAGTGATCTTTTCCTACTATTTATCTATGCAGAAGTCTTAGGAATGGTAGGTATCTTCTACCGAGACAAACGAATCCCAGTCACGCTTCCAATTATTATTGCTATTACCGCTTTAACTCGAATGATAGTTATTCAAAGCAAAGGTTTTGATGGTATTAATATCATTTATGAAGCCTCAGGTATATTGCTTCTATCTATCTCTGCCTACATTATGAGCATGAAAGATAAGATGAGCTTATCAAAAATTAAATTGAGAAAAGAAGCTTCTGCTGAAGAAAATCAAGAAGGATAAATTCTAGCGATTAATTAATTGCTAAGAGCTCAATATCAAAAGTTAAGACAGAATTTGAAGGAATAGTTGGTCGCCCTTCCACCCCATACGCCATATCCGGATGAATAAATACTTTCCATTTATCACCTAATTTCATAAGAGGTAAAATTTTCTGACAACCTGGAATTAATTGAGATGGCTTAATAACTAATGGGTCATTCATATCAACTGAGCTCCAAAAAACTGTTCCATCTAAAAGAGTTCCATGAAAATGCGCAGTAACTTTATCAGATGGGCGTGGTTTTCTTGCTCCATCATCCCCATTATTAAGAACAAGATATTGCAGTCCTGGCTCAACTTCAATGACCCCATTTTGGGATAGATTAGATTGAAGAAATAACTCTCCCTCTTGCATATTTTTATCCATTACACTTTGAGGAACACTAAGGCTAATGCTCTCCTCTTGACCGCAACTAACTAGAATAAATAAAACACACAACTGGAATACTTTTTTCATACTTAAACCTTTATTTTTAAAAATTTTCTTTTCCCTACTTGATAGATAGCTTCGCTGCCCTTTGCAATCTCTAGCTTAGGATCCTCTACTTTTTCAGAATCTATTTTTACCCCACCCTGCTTTATCAGTCGTGCAGCTTCGGAGGTGCTAGCTACCATCTCTGTATTTTTTAATAAATTAACTAAAGGCATACTATCGCCATCAATATCTACAGAAATATTTGGAATATCATCAGGCATTAAGCCTTTTTGAAATCTTTGCAAGAATGCTTCCTTGCATGCCTCGCCATCGCCTGCAGTATGGAATCTATTTACTAACTCTTCAGCTAAAATGAACTTTATATCTCTAGGATTTTTTCCTGCATCCATTTCTTGTTTTAATGATGTAATCTCTGCTTCTGAAATAAAACTCAGTAACTCAAACCATCTCCACATGAGATCATCTGAGATTGACATAATTTTTCCGAACATTTCATCCGGAGCCTCATTGACACCAATATAGTTATTAAGCGATTTTGACATTTTATTAGTTCCATCTAATCCCTCAAGGATCGGAACTGTGAGAACAACTTGTGGGTCTTGGTCATAAGACCTTTGAAGCTCTCTGCCGACTAATAAATTAAATTTTTGATCTGTACCACCGCACTCAACATCTGCTTTGAGCACAACAGAGTCATAACCTTGAATTAAAGGATATAAAAACTCATGCACTGCAATACTTTGATTAGAGCTATAACGTTTATTAAAATCATCTCTCTCTAGCATTCGAGCAACATTATATTTAGATGCAAGCTTAATAAGGCCACTAGCTCCAAGATCATTGCACCACTCTGAATTAAAGCGAACTTCGGTTAACTCTTCCTTTAAGATTTTGAAAACCTGAGTTTGATATGTTTTGGAGTTCTCTGCTAGCTGATCGGCATCTAATGTTGGTCTAGTTTTGTTTTTTCCAGATGGATCGCCTATTTGGCCAGTAAAGTCACCAATTAAAAATATAACTTTATGCCCTAGTTCTTGAAAATGTCTTAATTTATTAAGTAAAACTGTATGTCCAAGATGAAGATCAGGCGCAGTAGGATCAAAACCAGCTTTTATAATTAACTGCTTCCCAGAATCAAGTTTCTTTTTCAGATCTGCTTCTGTAAGAATCTCATCAGTACCGCGTTTAATTAGTTTTAGTGCCTCTTTCATATATTGCTAGACTACCATAATATTATTAAGAGATTTAGAAAATTCCTGGGTTTTCATAACTAAATCAAAACGTACTTAAGATTAGGGAAGCATTGATAGTTATGAACATAAGATTAAAATACTACAGATGTCAGTCATAGAAAAAAAGTTTTATTCTGAAGAGATTTTAGCTAAAGGCTTTATAGCTGATAGTGCATTTCTTGATAATCCGTCTATAGAAGAAGCTGCTGTAAATATAATTAAGCTTTGCAGAGAGCGAAAAAGTGAGCGCACGCAGCTTGATGCATTTTTAAGCGAATATGGCCTTTCTAACAATGAAGGTGTTGCCTTAATGTGTTTAGCAGAATCATTGCTTAGAATTCCTGATAGTCGTACAAGAAATATTTTAATATCTGAAAAAATTACTGCGGGTGCATGGGAGGCTCACTTAAATAAAGCAGATAGTCTTCTTGTAAATGCTTCTACGTGGGGGCTCTTATTGGCTGGAAAAATTATAAAGCCTTCAAGTGAGCTTTCTAGTAATCCACTTAAATGGCTTAACGCGCTAACTACAAAGTCTGGTGAAATACCTGTAAGAGAAGCCATTATGATGGCAATGAAAATTCTAAGTGGCGAGTTTGTTATGGGAAGAGATTTTCAAGATATTAACCGCATTAAGGGTATTGAAAAAGATTCATATTCTTTTGATATGTTAGGAGAAGCAGCCAGAACCGAGGCTCAAGCTAATAATTACTTTATTGCCTATGAGGATGCTATTAATAATGTAAGTTCTATTAACGATAAGCATAAAACTAATAATGGTGTTTCTATTAAGATATCAGCGTTAAGTCCTAAATATGAAATGCTTAATCAGACTCATATTAAAAATAATTTAATCCCTAAATTAGAAGCACTGGTAGACCTTGCCTTTAAAAAAGATGTTGAAGTAACAATCGATGCTGAAGAGCAGGATAGACTTTCAATTTCTTTAGAATTGATCAGTAATATCTTATTGAAAAAAGAATATAAAGATTGGGACAACATTGGTATGGCTGTTCAAGCCTATGGAAAGAGGTCGTTAGAAGTTATTGATTGGGCAGATAATATATTAAAAAATAGAGCCCCCATTCATATAAGATTAGTTAAAGGCGCCTATTGGGATTATGAAATAAAACAATCTCAAATAAAATCTCATCCAGGGTATTCAGTTTATACAAATAAAAGTCTTACAGATTTAAGCTATTTACACACTGCAAAAAAAATATTTGATATAGATAAAATTTATCCAAAATTTGCTACGCATAATGCGCATACTATTTCTGCTATTTATCACATGGGCCTAAATAAGAATTATGAATTTCAAAGATTATTTGGAATGGGCGAATTATTATATGATTCTGCCAATAAGGTATGTGAAGATATTCCTAAAACTAGTATTTATGCCCCTATAGGCGCATATAAAGACCTATTGCCCTATCTAGTCAGAAGACTATTAGAAAATGGAGCTAATAGCTCATTTATTAACAGACTTCTTGATTCAGAGGTTGATGCTAAAAAATTAGCAGAAAATCCTGCAAAAGTATTAAAATCCAAAATAGAAAAAAATAATTTACTAAAAATAAGATTGCCAAAAAATATGTTTGACGACAGAGACAATTCTCCTGGCCTTGATCTCACAGAAAGAGAAAATATTGATAGCGTGAAATCAAATCTAGAAAAATATAAAAATATTACATTTGATGCAATATCCTCTATTAATTCGTCTGAATCTAAAACTGAAGTTAAATCACTATGTGATGACAGGGTTATTGGGTCGGTAGCATTTGATTCACCTGATTCAATTAAAAATACTTTAGATGATAAATCTATAAATTATGACTGGGGCAAGACAGATATAAATCATAGAAGTAATATCTTGCAAAAGGTAGCTGATCTTATTCAATCTAATGCTGATGAGCTCTTGTATCTCTTATTGCATGAAACTGGAAAAACTATTCATGACGCATGGGATGAGCTTAGAGAGGCTGAAGATTTTTTAAGATTTTATTGTAATGAGGCGAATCACATTCAAGCAAAACCTATCGAGCTTAAAGGACCAACTGGTGAGCTGAATGAAATTTCATATCATCCAAAAGGTACTTTTCTTTGCATAAGTCCGTGGAATTTTCCTGCTGCCATTTTAGTTGGGCAGATAAGTGCTGCATTAATTACTGGTAATAATGTTGTTGTAAAGCCTTCGGAATATGCTTCATTGATAGGCTATAAAATAATAGAACTCTTTTACAAAGCCGGCGTTCCAAAAGAGGCTTTAACTTTAATTTTAGGTGGAGCAGATCAAGGTAATGCTCTTAGTAAAATTGATAATATCCAAGGTGTAAGTTTTACAGGCTCACATAAGACTGCAAAATATATTAATAAAAATTTAGCATCTAAAGAGGGTGCTATAACTCCAATTATTGCTGAAACTGGTGGCTTAAACGTAATGGTTGTTGATTCAAGTGCTCTTTTAGAACAAGTCACTGATGATGTCGTTAGGTCAGCTTTTAATTCAGCTGGTCAAAGATGTTCTGCTCTGCGACTCATACTGGTTCAAGAAGAAATCTATGATGACATGTGGGAAATATTAACTGGTGCCATGAAAGAAATGACTTTAGGCACTCCTGATAATTTTGAAACTGATGTTGGCCCTATAATTAATAAAGATGCTTTTAAAAAATTGGCAGACTACATAAGTTCATTTAGCGATGCTAATAAGAAATTCCAATCTCATGAGCATGTTTTAGAAAAAAATATTATTTCTCCATGCTTAATAGAATTAAATTCATTAGATGAGATTCATGAAGAGCAATTTGGACCAATACTGCATATCTTCAAATACAAAGCTTCTGCTCTCACAGAGAGTTTAAAAGAAATTAATAATAAAAATTTTGGCTTAACCTTAGGCGTGCATTCTCGAATAGAGTCTAAACATGATGAAATATCATCATTGCTTTCAGCGGGTAATGCTTATATTAATAGAGACATGGTTGGGGCAGTGGTTGGCGTTCAGCCCTTTGGCGGTGAAGGTTTATCGGGGTGTGGTTTGAAGGCAGGTGGTCCAAACTATTTATTACAATTTGTTAATGAAAGAGTGGTTTCTAAAAATACAGTGGCTTTTGGTGGTAACACCGAGTTGCTTAATTTAGATAAAGAATAAATATGATTGGATTTAAGAGAGTCTCTTTTAAATATGTCGTGGCAGTATTTTCAATATTTATAGCATTCGTTCTTCTTGTTAATCTTGATATAAAGAATAATCCTGAATTACCCATAGAAGATATATTTGAATCAGAAGAAATAACCTCCACTTCTTCTCCCACTCAGTCTTATGATTTTTATACTGTAAAAGATGGAGAAAATCTTTCAATCATTTTTGAAGAATTTAAAGTTCCACTTAATACAGCCTATAAAATTTTCAGAAAAGACAAAGCTGGTTCATTGAGAGATATTAGGCCAGGTAATAAAATGCAATTTACTTATCTAAATGATGAAATTATCAAGATTGAAGTAATTAAAGATAATATTAATTCATTAATCATTGATCTGAGTGATGAGATATCTATAGTCAAAACAGCCAAAGAGCCTGAGATAGTTACAAGCTTTAAAAGCGGTATTATAAGCTCCTCATTTTACGAAGCTGGGCTCAAATCTGATATTCCAGATAGTGTCATTATGGATTTAGCTTACTTATTCGGATGGGACATTGATTTTGTATTTGATATTCGTAAAGGTGATACTTTTAAATTAATCTATGAAACTGTATATGCGGAGGGAGAGATTGCTGAAAATGGTGACATAGTCTTTGCAGAATTTATTAATCAGGGTGAGGTTTATAATGCTTATAGGTTCTTTAATCCTAAATTGGGTAAAGAATATTATGATAGCTCTGGAAATAATATAAAAAAGGCTTTTTTGCGAGCTCCTCTAGACTTTGCATACATAAGTTCACACTTTAATCCAAATAGAATGCACCCTATTCTACATAGAATAAAGGCACATAATGGCGTGGATTACGCTGCAGTAAGAAATACTCCTATTAGAGCTTCAGGGGATGGAGTAATAAAGTTTATAGGAACAAAGTCAGGATATGGAAGAACTGTTCAAATTAAACATGGTGGAAATATTTCTACCTTATATGCTCATATGGAAAGCTTTAATAAAAATTTAAAAGTTGGATCCAAAGTCTCTCAAGGTCAAACTATTGGTTATGTTGGAGATTCAGGCGCAGCAACAGGAACTCATCTTCATTACGAGTTTAAAGTTGGATCTAAAAGAACAGATCCAATGAGAGTAAAATTACCTTCAGCACAGCCTGTTCCAGCTGAACAAATAGAAGCCTTCTTTGCATTATTGGCTGAAAACAATAAGCTATTAGAAAGATTTAATAAATTAGACCCTAATGCCAACTAATTCAAAGCTATTTATAGGCGCAATGAGCGGCACTAGCCATGATGCGGTAGATGTATCCTTATTATCAATAACAAAGAAAAATATAAAATTAGAATCTTTTAATTCAATAAAAATTCCAAAGAATTTAAGTGACGAAATAAGCAATACTATAAATAATAATCTTATATCTTTATCTGAATTAGGTGAACTGAATAAAAAGATAGGTCTAATCTTTGCAAAGGCAATATCAAAAATGATTGATAAGAATGTCTTAAAAGATCCTAAAAGTATTGTGACTGGTATGTCTGGTCAAACTATAAGACATGAGCCTGATATTAAAAATAATTTTTCAACTCAGATTGGTGATCCTAATATAGTGTCAGTATTGACTGGAACTACTGTGGTGAGTGATTTTAGGAATATGCATATTGCAAAAGGAGGAGAAGGAGCCCCCCTCGTTCCAGAATTTCATGCTGAACTTTTTAAATCTAAAAAAGAGTCTAGAATTATTTTAAATATTGGTGGCATCTCAAATTACACATATGTTAAAACTGATGGATCATATTTTGGAACAGATACTGGGCCTGGTAATGCTTTAATGGATGCATATTGTTCTAAAGTACTAGGTTTGGAATTTGACCGAAATGGCTCTATTGCAGAAAAAGGAAGCGTAATTGATAAAGAGCTGAAAAAGTTATTATTAAATAGCTTTTTTAAAAAGAAATCTCCTAAATCTACCGGTAAAGAATTATTTAATTTTAAGTACATGTCAAAAAATCTTCTTAAACAAGATAAGAAGGATATTCTTGCGACCTTGGTTGAATTTACAGCTATAACTATTTCAAATGCTATTAAAAAAGAAAAACATGATTTTAAAAATGTTTATGTATGCGGGGGTGGAAGCAAAAATAAAACACTTTTAAAAAGAATCTCTTTTCACTTAAATATGCCTATTAAATTAACATCTGATCTAGGGTTTGATACTCAAGCAATTGAATCAATGGCATTTGGGTGGTTAGCATACAGAAGGGTAAATAATATTTCTTCTGAAGTGCGATTAAAAAATAATAGGGTTATGCCAGCTTTACTTGGCTCTGTTACTAAATCTATATAGCGAAAGATTCTCCGCAGCCACATGTAGTTTTTGCATTTGGATTATTAACAACAAATTTTGCACCAGATAAATCCTCTACGTAATCTAGAGTTGAACCATATAAATATGGGTATGAAAGAGAATCAAGCAAAACAGAAAAACCTTTGTAATCTAAAACCTCATCATCAAAAGCAACATCATCGTCGAATTTAAAACCGTATTGAAAACCAGAGCAGCCTCCGCCAGTTACATAAACTCTGAATCTAGACTTTTTCTCAGCATTAATTACTAAAGCAATCCTTTTAACTGCGGAATCAGTTAAAGCAAGGGATTGTATTAAGTTTTCTGTATTCATAATATTGATTATAGAAACAATTTTATCAGATTAAGTTAATAATTATTTTAATTACAAAATTGATCTGAATAATTGCTTAGGAAAGGCTAAAATATGTCGGAAAAAATAAATTGTAACGCCATGCCTTCAACTTTAATCATATATTCAACAACAGATGGTCAAACTAAGACTATTTGCAATACTATTGCTTCAGTCATAAGTAAAAGTAATCAGGTAGAAGTAGTTTCTCTTAATGAAGCTAATAAATTAGATCTTCTTGGGTATGATCAATTAATTATCGGTGCAAGTATTCGATATGGGAAGAATAAACCTGAGCTTTATAAATTTATTGATAATAATATTTCTATACTAAAATCTAAAAAAAATGCATTCTTTTCAGTAAATGTTGTTGCGAGAAAACCTGAAAAAAATACGCCAAGTACAAACCCTTATATGCAGAAATTTCTTTTATTATCAGCATGGAAGCCGGATGCCTTAGAGGTTTTTGCTGGGAAAATAGATTATCCAAAGTATAAATTTATAGATAAGCACATGATTAGATTTATCATGTGGATGACTAAAGGTCCAACAGATACATCAGGAACATATGAATTTACTGATTGGGATAAAGTTGAAGCCTTTGCAAATCAAATAGTCTTATTGAAGTAACTTTGTAAAAGTTTGATATCATTGCAATCTGCTTAAAATAGAAATTTTAAAGCTAGCAATTTTCTGGAAAATAATAAATTGAAAAAAATTAATACATCAAAAGAGTTATTTGAAGAAGCTAAAGAATTAATGCCTGGTGGCGTTAATTCTCCTGTTAGAGCTTTTAAAAATATTGGCGGTTCTCCAATATTTTTTAAAAGTGCAAAAGGCGCTTTTTTATATGATGAAGATGAGAATGAATATGTAGATTTTATAGGCTCTTGGGGGCCTATGATAATGGGTCATACTCATCCAAAAATAGTTGCTGCAGTTAATAAACAAATCGAGGCTGGAACCAGCTTTGGAGCTCCTACAAGATTGGAATCAAATGTTGCAAAGCTTATCAAACAATGTGTTCCCTCAATAGAAAAAATCAGAATGGTTAACTCTGGAACAGAAGCAACAATGAGTTGCATAAGACTTGCAAGAGGCTGTACTGGGAAAAATAAAATTATTAAATTTACAGGCTGTTATCACGGGCATGCGGATTCTCTTCTTGTCAAAGCTGGATCAGGAGTTTCAACATTTGGTCTGCCTGATTCACCAGGAGTGCCTCCAGAATTAGCATCTCTAACGATAAGTTGTCCTTATAACGATAAGGAACATTTCTTGAGAGTTTTTGATGAAATTAAGAATGATTTAGCTGCAATTATTATTGAGCCAGTTGCAGGTAATATGGGTTTTGTTCCTGCTGACAAATCATTTCTTGAATTAGTAAGAACTGTTTCTGAACAAAATAATTCAATATTAATATTTGATGAGGTAATGAGTGGTTTCAGAGTTTCGCTTGGTGGAGCTCAGGAGTTATATGATATCAAACCAGATTTAACAGCTTTAGGAAAAGTTATTGGCGCAGGACTTCCAGTTGGAGCATTTGGTGGAAGGGCTGACTTAATGGATCAATTGGCACCTGATGGTCCGATATATCAAGCAGGAACTTTATCTGGCAATCCCTTAGCAATGGCTGCTGGAGAAGCTCTTTTAACTGAGCTCATCAAGACTGATCCTTATAAAAGCTTAGAAATGAAAGCATCGTATCTTTTAGAGGGTATGGCAAAAATCATGGCAGCTAATAATATTGATTTTGTTAAAAATCAAATGGGTGGGATGTTTGGGTTTTTCTTCACTAAAACAATGCCGAGTAATTTTGAAGATGTCGTAGCAACAAATGATAAGATATTTGTTAATTTTTTAAATGCATGTATTGCTAACGGAATTTATTTTGCTCCTTCAAAATATGAAGCAGGATTTATCTCTACCCAACATGACGAAAATATTTTGAATACAGTTATAGAAAAAATAGAACACATTATTAAGGAAGGTTTATAAAATGAAATATGATATTTGCGCTCTTGGAAATGCTTTAGTTGATACTCAGTACATGGTCTCGCATGAATTTTTAACCTCAGTTGGTTTAGAGGCTGATCAAATGACTCTTGTTTCTGCAGATGAGCAAAATGAAATCACGAAAAAACTTGAAAATCTTGGTGCAGAATCAGTATCAGATTGCGGGGGATCGGCAACTAACTCTTTGGTGGCTTCATCAAGTTATGGTGCTGAATGTCATCATGTCTGCAGAGTTTCAAAAGATGATGATGGTATGCGGTATTTAGATAGTCTTAAAAATGCTGGTGTTTATCACAAAGGTTATAGCGAAGAACAGTTAGATTTACCAACTGGTAAATGTCTTATTTTAGTTACTCCTGATGCTAAAAGAACAATGGTTAGCATGCTTGGAGTAAGTGCATGCATGAGCTCGATAGATCTAGATTTAGAAGCTATAGCTAATTCAAAAATATTCTATATAGAAGGTTATATGGTCACTAGTGATGAAAATTTTAATGCTGTGATTACAGTTCTAGAGTTTTTAAAAGATAAAGAAATCTTCAAGGCTCTATCACTTTCAGATCCAGGAATTGTGAATGGTTTTAGAGATAAATTTGAGCAAATTGAGTCATATGGCATAGATATGGTCTTTGGAAATGACGATGAAGCTAAAGCTTTTTCTGGAAAAGATAATTTAGAAGATGCAATTAAATTCTTAAAAGAGAAACCTTTTACTTCTGTTATTACAACTGGAGCTAAAGGAAGTGTAGTTGTTTCTGAAGGTAATGAAGATCATGTATCAGGTGAGCAAATTCAGCCAGTTGATACTAATGGTGCTGGTGACATGTTTGCTGGATCATTTATGTATGCTTATCTTCAAGGTATGCCTTTAACATCTTGTGCAAAGTTTTCAAATTATGCAGCATCAAAGGTAGTTGAGACCTTTGGACCCAGATTATCTATGGACGGTTACATAGAAGTTAAAAATAATATACAAAAGTACTAGTAAATTTCATAGGATTCTGCTACTTTGCACCCCCTAAAAATTTATATTTTTACTTAATGAATAAACCAAATTCTGATAAAAAAACAAAATTGACTATAACGAAAAATAAAAAAACTTCTGCTAAGAAAACAGCTGTCAAAAAAGTTGTGGCTAAAAAGCCTGTGGTCAAAAAAGTTGT
>CAYFJC010000008.1:11331-36718 GCA_964343355.1 uncultured Gammaproteobacteria bacterium
AAAAAGTTGTAGCAAAGAAAGTTGTGGCTAAAAAGCCTGTGGTCAAAAAAGTTGTAGCAAAGAAAGTTGTGGCTAAAAAGCCTGTGGTTAAGAAAAAACCTGTTGCCTACAAACCAAAGAAAAAAGAAAAATATATGAGTGCTCCTATGAAAAGGCACTTTACATCGATTCTGGCAAATTGGCGTGATGAGCTAAGAGAAGAAATGCAAAAAACATTTGAGCATTTAAAAGATAAAGGTGAAAAGCCTGCTGATGATTTAGATAGAGCATCACAAGAAGAAGAATTTGCATTTGAATTAAGAACAAGAGATAGAGAAAGAAAGCTTATAAATAAAATTTCTTCATCTATGGAGCTAATCAAGCAAAATGATTATGGTTATTGTGAGTCTTGTGGAGTTAATATTGGAATAAAGAGATTAGAGGCGAGACCAACTGCCACTCATTGTATTGACTGTAAGACTCTTGATGAGATCAAAGAAAAACAACATAGCGGCTAAGCTAATATAGTTTTATCTATCTACTCCAAATATCAAGTAAACTTAGTTTGCAAAAAATAATTAAACACAATTGTTAGATTCCAAAAAATTTAGTAGCTTTGCTATTTCAATAATACAAACCCTTCAAGATAATAACTTTGAAGCCTATCTAGTTGGTGGATGTATCCGTGATGTTTTAACTGGAATTACCCCAAAAGATTTCGATATAGCAACTAATGCTACTCCAGAAGAGGTTAGAAAAATATTTAAAGCCTCAAGGATTATTGGGAAAAGGTTTAGGCTAGTCCATGTATTCAGCAGGTCAGAATTAATTGAAGTTGCTACCTTTAGAGCTGGCAAGCAAAATTCGGATACCCTTGTAAAAGATGATACGGGTAAAATTCTTAGAGATAACACCTGGGGAACTATCCAGCAAGACTGTCATAGAAGAGATTTCACTGTAAATGCTCTTTATTACTGCCCAATAACAGATAAGATTCAAGATTTTCATGCGGGTTTAAAACACATTAATAAAAAGATACTTGTTTCGATTGGAGATCCACAGGGAAGGTTTGAAGAAGACCCAGTTAGAGCTCTTAGAGCTATTAGGTTTAGCACTAAATTAGATTTTAAGATTGATAATAAAGTTAAAGATGCAATTTATGATAAAAGTTATCTCCTTTCAGGCATATCTAATGCGAGACTCTTTGATGAATTTTGTAAAATATTTTTGCATGGCCATGCTGAACAAAACTTTAAAAAACTTGATTCATTTGGAATAGCTAAATATCTAATCTCTACCGACCCTAATTTCTCTGAATTTTCAATGAATGTAATGTTAGAGGCTTTAATAAATACTGATAGAAGAATAGCTAATAATCAATCTATCACACCAGGCTTTTTGATGGCTGCATTACTATGGCCATCGCTTATTAAAAAATGCTCAAATAATAAAGAGATAAATATTAGGAAATTCTTTAGATCCATGGATGAAGTTTTAAGAGATCAGCATCAATTAACAGCTATACCTAGAAAATTCCAAACATATATTAAAGATATATGGGTTTTACAATTAAAACTTGAAAGTCGAATTGGGCAATATCCTCATAAGCTTGTAAAACATCCTAGATTTAGAGCAGCTTATGATTTTTTATTAATAAGAGAAGCTGCAGCTAAGGAAGATTCAAAGATTGGAGACTGGTGGACTAAGTTTCAAAATCAAAATGATGACGAAAGAGAAGCAGTAATTAGTAAATTAAGCAGTGATAGAGAAAATGAATCTGATAAAAAATTTGGTTTCTCGAGTGAGTTAATATAATCTTAATAAAAAAATATTGTTTTATTAATGAAACTTGCTATTAAGGAAACACCGCTTCCAAAATACATTGCAATCGAAGGCCCAATAGGTGTTGGAAAAACAACACTTGCTAATAAACTAGCTACAAATTTTAATTATGATGCTTTCTTAGAGAGACCTTCAGAAAACCCTTTCTTAAAGAACTTTTATAAAAACCCAAGCCAATCAGCTTTAGCCACTCAGCTCTTTTTCTTATTTCAAAGAATTCAGCAGATAGAAGAATTAAAACAAAGAAGTTTATTTGAAACAGTAAGAGTTGCTGATTTTTTAATTCAGAAAGATAGACTGTTTGCTGAGGTAACTTTATCTAGTGAAGAAATGGATCTATATAACAAAATGTATGACCATCTTACTATCGATGCTCCTACTCCTGACTTAGTAATATATTTGCAAGCGCCCGTTGATGTTTTGATGGATAGAATAGGTAAAAGAGGCAATTCCAATGAGCAATTTTTAACTCCAGATTATTTAGAAAGGCTAAATGATGCTTACTCAAGATTTTTTCTTTATTACGAATCGTCTCCATTATTAATTGTGAATGCAGCAGATATAAACTTGGAATCAAATGATGATGATTTTGATATGCTTGTAGGTCAGATAATGTCAGATCCAAAAGGCAAAAAGTTTATCAATCCTCAGCCTTCAATAATTTAAAACATTGAGTTTATTCTCAAGATAAAATTCCTATGGAAGATAAAATTTATAATCCTCAACAAAATATAAGTAATCCTCATATAAAAGATATTGATCAATATAAAGCTATGTATGAAGAGTCAATTAATGACCCTAAGAGTTTTTTTGGCAACATGGCAAAAGATAATTTAAATTGGATTGAGCCTTTTACAGAAGTTCACAATGATAATTTTTCTAATGCGACATGGTTTGATGGTGGAAAACTAAATATATCTGAAAATTGTATTGATAGACATCTAGAGAGTAACGCAGATAAGACTGCTCTGATATGGGAAGGTGATAATCCTGATGAGTCTACTTCTGTTACTTATCAGGAGCTTCATGATGAAGTTTGTAAACTTTCAAATGCTTTAAAAGAGCTAGGAGTTTCAAAAGGCTCCAGAGTTTGTATTTATATGCCAATGATTCTTGAAGCTTCCTATGCAATGTTAGCTTGTGCTCGAATTGGCGCTATCCATTCTGTTGTTTTTGGTGGTTTTTCTCCAGAAGCCTTAAAAGATAGAATATTAGATGCAGATTGCTCTTTAGTTATTACCGCTGATGAAGGTTATAGAGGTGGCAAGACAGTACCTCTTAAAAATAATGTTGATATAGCCCTAAAAAAATGCCCTTGTGTAAAAACAAATCTAGTTATTAAGCGAACTGGTGGAGATATTAATTGGAATGATCAGGTTGATGTTTGGTATCACGATTTGGTAAATCATCAAGATAAGATATTTACTCCAGAGCCAATGGATTCAGAGGACCCTCTCTTTATTTTATACACATCTGGCTCCACAGGTAAACCTAAAGGTGTTATGCATACAACAGCTGGGTATCTGTTAGGTGCTCATATATCCTTTAAATATCTATTTGGGTACAACGCAGAAGATAACTATTGGTGTACGGCAGATGTAGGATGGATTACAGGCCACACTTATATTGTTTATGGTCCCCTATCTAATGGCGCAACAAGCCTCATGTTTGAAGGCGTTCCAACATATCCAGATGCTTCAAGATGTTGGGAAGTTTGTGACAAACATAATATTAATATCTTCTATACCGCTCCAACTGCAATTAGAGCTTTAATGTCGCAAGGAGATGCGCCGGTTTTAAAGACAGATAGAACTTCATTACGAATACTTGGAACTGTTGGTGAGCCTATTAATCCAGAAGCTTGGGAGTGGTACTATTCTGTAGTTGGTAATAGCAACTGTCATATCATTGATACATGGTGGCAAACAGAAACCGGATCAGTTTTAATCTCTCCTGTAGCTGGAATAACTCCTGTAAAACCCGGTTCTGCAACCTTCCCTTTCTTTGGAGTAAAGCCTGAGTTAGTTGATCCTGATGGAAATAAACTTGAAGGTGAAAGTTCAGGGAATCTTGTTATTACTCAGTCATGGCCAAGTCAGATACGCAGTATTTATGGTGATCATGAAAGAATGCTAGATACATATTTCTCACAATATAACGGAATGTATTTTACTGGTGATGGTGCGAAAAGAGATTCAGATGGTTATATCTGGATAACTGGAAGAGTTGATGATGTTCTGAATGTATCTGGTCATAGACTTGGAACAGCTGAGATTGAAAGTGCTTTAGTGCTTCATCCAAAAGTTGCAGAGGCTGCAGTTGTTGGATTTGATCATCCTATTAAAGGTCAGGGAATCTATGCATATGTAACCTTGATGTCAGGCGAAGCTTATGAAGATACATTAAAGAATGAATTAAAATTATTTGTATCAAATGAAATTAGCCCTATCGCAAAACCTGACTTAATTCAGTGGGCTCCCGGTCTTCCTAAAACAAGGTCAGGTAAAATTATGCGAAGAATCTTAAGGAAAATTGCTGCAGGTGAATTTGATAATCTTGGTGATACTTCAACCCTAGCAGATCCAAGCGTTGTAGAAGACCTAATCGCATCCAAAGAAGAGTATGCAAAATAAAATTGTTTTCTTATGCATTTGTATAATTTCTAGCTGCAGATAAAAACTAAAGTTAGTTTAAGATTCTGCTTCCCATAAACCGTCTTCTAGTTTTTTAACATATTGATGTTCTTCTAATCTTATTAAATGAGATTCAAGGCTCCATAAAGCTATTGGATGAAGTGCTGGATTAACATCATCATAAACATGAGCTAAAAGATCTTCTATTTGGGCTGTCTTTAATTCCCTTATTGAATCCAAAACTTTCTGTTCTCTACTTAATCGATGATTAAATATCCAATCAGTTACAACTTTTGGATTTTCAAGATAATCTCCATGGCCTGGTGCTAGTAATTTAATATCAAAGCTATCAAGCTTTTTAAGCGAGTCCAGATATTCAGTCATATTTCCATCAGGTGGCGCTATGACAACTGTTGAGCCATTCATAATATGATCGCCTGTTAGTAAACATTTTTCTTCTTGTATTAAAAAACACAAGTGATTAGAAGCATGGCCAGGGGTATGAATAACTTCAATTGTATATTCACTAGTCTTAATAATATCTTTATCTTGAAGAATTTTGTCAGGATCAAATGTTTCATCCTGAAACATATCAAACTTAGCAAAAGAACCCATTACTGGGACATTCAATATTTTTGCTAAAGGTTTTGCACCTGGTGAATGATCTTTATGAGTATGGGTAACGATAATTCTTTTTATATTATTATTTCCAACTTTGACGATTTCATCTAGATGACTTTGAATACATGGGCCTGGATCTACAACAGTAATATCCTCTTTACCTACTAGGTAAGTGTTAGTCCCACCTCCAGTGAAGACTCCGCCATTTGGAGCTATTATTTTTTTTATCAGGCTAGTCATTAGTTATCATCATACCCCGCATCACCTGGAAGAAGCCCCACCCAATTACCATCTTTTTTAAAGAATTTTGGCAAAATTGATGGTATATCATCGTTAGTTAATTTTTGCTGATGAGTAAGTAGCTCTTGAATTGATTTAAAACCGATACATTGCTCAAGATTCTTGATTGTCGGCATTATCATATTCATATCTCCTGCATAAGCTTTTTTAATAGCCTCTTCTACTGAAATCCAAAGACTATTTACTAATTCATTTCCATCATGAATGCCTGTTTGATTATCAGGTAAACATGCTATAAAAAATCTAGTATCAAATCTTTTAACTTCAATATTTGGTGTTATCCAATGAGAAAAGGGAGCTATATTTTCTGTTAATAACTCTAGTTCTTCTTGAAGACAAATATCATGAAAACTTATCTTGCCATCTAAAAGATCTTGTCTGTATTTTTGATATTTTTCTTTCTCTAATCCATTGAGATTTAATTTAGATCCGTCTTTCTTCTCTGCTAATAGTATCCCCACTTCTTCAAAGCACTCTCTAACACAAGCTACCCAATAACCAAGACCATTGTTTTCAATTCCTAATAAGGATGACGCTTCCTCGTCGGTGATGCTCTTACATAATGAATGAGCTCTAGAGTCATTATCGCTTTCATCTATCTTACCTCCCGGGAAAACAAATAGATTACCGAATGGGGGTCTATTAGATCTTTCAACCATAAATACCTCTATGCCATTCTGGCCATCTCTTATTATTAGGACAGTAGCTGCAGGAGTTATTATTTGAGTATTCATTTAGTTAATTTTTTACATTTAATAGCTTAGAATACGTGCAATGAAAGTTACTGACAATCTTCAAAATGATATTTCTCATGCACCTGATTGGTTTCATGATTCAATTGCTCGTCAATCTGAATATAAAACTATAGTCTCAGAAGATCATCAGGTTGCCTATCAAACTTGGGGAAATAAAGATCATCAAAATATAATCTTTCTGGTTCACGGGACAGGGGCTCATATGAAATGGTGGGATCCCATTGCTCCTCAGTTTTCTGATGAAGCTTATGTTCTTGCAATTGACCTTCCTGGAATGGGAGACTCTGATCATAGAGAGGACTACAGCTTCAAATCTTTCTCTCAGGCAATGATCGATATATTAAATACCGAACAACTTATCGGTAGTGGAAAGAATATTATTCTAGTAGGTCACTCCCTTGGCGGTCATGTAGCTGGCTTTGTTGCCACTGAACATCCTGAAATTATTGATTATCTAGTTATGATTGATACTCCCATAAGACCGCCAGATTATGACTATGCTAAACATAGAAGTACTGGACCATTAAGAATGATCAAATATTATGAAAATAAAGTATCTATTGTTAACAGATTTAGATTAATGCCAGCACAAGAGTGTGAAAATGATTGGTATTTAAGATATATAGGTGAACACTCCATATCTCAAACTGAAGATGGTTGGAGGTGGAAATTTGATGATACTTTATTCTGGAAATTAGGCCGTCTCTCGGAATATAAGTTTAATATCAAGTGTAAAGCGCTATATATTTATGGTGGCAACAGTATGCTCCTTGGTTCAAAAATATTAAATTTTATGGAAAAAGAGTTTGAAGAAGTAATGGACTTTGTAGAAGTTCCTGGGGCCGCTCATCATGTTCCTTTAGACAAGCCTCTTGAGATAGTTGCTATAATTAAATCAACTATATCTAAATGGGTAAATTGAAGAATGAATGAAATATTAGCAATTATTTTTTTATGTTTTGGTTTGATAATTTTATTTAAAAAAATAGTACTTTCAGTTATGCAGCCTATATTAGAATCATCTAATATAAAGTTATTAGGCTTTTTGGCTTTGGTTGTTGGCGGATTCTTGCTCTATATCGTTGATTTTTCTTGGTCAGATAGAATATGGAAAAACACTCTTTTTGTCTTTGGTCTATTCTCAATATTAAGAGGGTTTATAGCTATATTTTTTGAAAATATGATTCATAAATTTGCTAATCTTTTATTTAATAATTATTACAAATTCACTATTCCGCTGAGTTTACTTTTTTTTAGTTTAGCCTTGCTTATGGTTTCGCGAGATTATATGGGGCCATTAAATAATATCGATGAGTGCCAGTCAGATGAATCGATATCTGTATATTGTGGATTCAAAAATCCGGAAGATATGGCTCTATTGCCAGATAATAAATTTTTTATAATGTCAGAATTTGGAGGAATAAAGCCCTACCAAGAGAGAGATGGTGAGGGGTCTTTTGCCCTACTCAGAATAAGTGATGGAGCGAGAATATTACCTATAATTAAATTCGAAGAAAATATATGGGGAGATCCGAGCTGTAAAAGAAATCCTGCTGATGCTTTTGGTCCACATGGAATTGATTTGATAAAAAGAGATGATGGATTAATGCAGCTTGGTGTTGTAAATCACCTTCCTTTTGAGTCTGTTGAATTTTTTGAGTTAACTCAAAATGGTAATGATTGGTCAATGACCTGGAGAGGTTGTGTTGTTGCTCCTGAAGAAAATTATTTCAATGATCTGAGTATAAGAAGAGATGGATCTTTTTATGTTACTCATATGTATGAAAGAGATATAACGGTAAATGAATGGTTAAGTGCCGCCCTTTTTAAATACTCTACTGGGTATGTTTTAAAGTGGGACAACAACAACTTTAGTAAGGTTATTGGATCAGATGGTGGTCAGCCTAATGGTATAGGGCTAGATGAAGATAGTGAGCTCTTGTATGTTAATTACAATCTTAGTGATGAGTTAAAAGTTATAAACCTACTTAACGGAAGTTCTGTTGGAAGATACTCAATAAATTCACCAGATAATATGATAATTCTGGATAACTCTATTTGGCTTACCTCTTTAGATCATGAAACGATTGATTCAATGGGCTGCGATCTAGAGATTAGTGTGAGTTGCTCATTGCCATTTTCTATTCATGAAATTGATGTTGTTTCTCTCAAAAAGAAAAATATATATTCATTTCAGGAAACTGTATTTGGATTCCCAACTACAGCCTATCCTTTAAATAATAAAATTTATATTGGCTCTTTCCATTCTGACAGAATGGCTTTCTTTCAAACTGATTAGTTTTTGAATAAGTTATTTCTTAGCTCACAAGTTCAAGAATATGAAAAATCATACTTTGGCAAAGGTAATTTAGATAAAAATCTAATGCTTAAAGCTGCAGAAGTCACTGCAGAATATATTACAAAAAATTATAAACATAAGAAATATATTTGTATCTGTGGCCCCGGAAATAATGGTGGGGATGGTTACTATGTTGGGATATGTTTATTTAATGCAGGTTTTGACGTAAAGATAGTAGATGCCTTAGAGAATAAAACTAAAAGTCATTTATGCATGGAGGCTTCCAATGCTGCGCGTGATAAGGGTTTAATTTATAAGCCATCCATATTAAATAAAGTTGATAGTGATGTGCTTATAATTGATGCAATTTTTGGAACAAGTCTTAAGGGGTCTTTCGATAAGCACATAATTAATTTAATACAAACCATGAACTCTTATGAGCATATTTTTTCAATAGATGTTCCATCAGGTATCCATCCAGATACCGGGGTAGCTTGTGAAGCTTATGTAGATGCTAATAAAACTATTAGTTTTGTTGGAAGAAAGTTAGGGTTAAGTCTTAATGAGGGTAAAATCGCTGCAGGAGAAAAGTATTTTCATAACTTAAATTTACAGATGGAAAAAGAAAGTCAAGCAGTTGCAACTTCATATACTTTTGATGATGTAAAAAACTTACTACCGAAAAGATTATCTAATAGCCACAAAGGTAATCATGGAAGTGCTCTTGTAATGGGTGGTGATATGGATATGGGTGGTGCTGCAATCTTGGCAGCTGAGGCAGCTTTAAAATCAGGCACTGGCCTAGTTTCATTGCTTACACAGCCAATACACTTAGAGGCTTCTCTTAGTCGCAATCCTGAGATCATGGCCATCGGATATAATCAGCCTAAAGAAATTGGTTTAGCTTTAAATAATAAAAATGTTTTTATCTGCGGTCCCGGCTTATCTGCAAGCACATGGTCTGAGCAAGTAATGGAAATACTTATAGAGCATATAGAAATAAATAGTGGCTCAGTTGTTTTTGATGCAGGCGCTCTAAGATACATAGCAAAAAATGATTTATGTCTAAAAAATGTGAAAAATTCTCTTGTCCTTACTCCACATCCTGGCGAGGCTGCAGCCCTATTAGGTCTATCATCAAAAGATATACAAGCTGACAGAATTAATGCAGCAAAAAATTTAGTCGCTAAATATAATGCAACTATTGTTCTTAAAGGGGCTGGAACAATTATCGCTACTGATGATGATCTCTTTGTATGTGAAGAAGGTGGGCCTGAGCTCGCCACAGGAGGCACAGGAGACATTTTAGCCGGATTAATTGGTAGTTTTATAGGTCAAGGATTATCTGCTCATAATGCCTCTCTATTGGCTGTAGCAACACATGGGATAGCTGGAAGTGAATTTGTAAAATTAAATGGTGAAAAAGGATTAGCAGCATCAGAATTGATTCCTTTAATTAGAAAAAAATTGAATAATAAATAATGGAAAATCATATTCTTCAAGACGAAAGTGAAACTTTAGATTTTGGTGGGCAGATTGCTGCACTGATTAAACAATCTGATAATTCTATATTTGAATTTCATCTTCAAGGAGACCTTGGTGCAGGCAAGACTACATTAGTCAGAGGCATTCTCAGAGCGCTTGGATGGGAGGGATCCGTTAAAAGTCCTACATATACAATCTGTGAAGAATATGATTTTGATGAATTCCTGATTCTGCATATTGATCTTTACAGAACTGAAATTGAAGAGGATGTTCAGATGCTTGAACTTAATCGAGGGTTTGATGGTAAAAAAGTAATATTTATAGAATGGCCAGAAAAAGTAGAGGGCAAAAGATCATTTAATCTAAAAATTAACATGATGCATTATAAGAATAGTAGGAAAATTGAATTAATTGGAGATACAATTCTTCTAGAAAAATTAATAAGAAAAGATAAGTAAAAAATGAAACAATTAATTATTCTAAGCTGCTTATTTTTTATTAGTTTAGAGACCTTCAGTTCAAATTTAGTAGAGTTCTCATCTATTAAGGAACTGCCATCTGGTGAAGTTAGAATTACTTTTAAACTTAGCAAGGTTGCCCTTGTTAAATCTTATGCTTTAGATGAGCCTTCTCGGATTGTTATTGATATAAAAGATTCTGAACTTAAAGGAGAATTAGAAAATCGTCAAAACTACCCAATTAAGAAAATACGAGCTTCAAAAGATGGCTCCACGTCGAGGATAGTGCTTGATTTGTATGAATCAGTTTATTGGAAAAAGCCTTGGCAAATAGAGAAAAAAGATCATGTTTTATTAATTTTTGAAATTAAGAAGGATAAAGACCTAAATAAAAATATAAGAGATATTATTGTAGCTATCGATGCAGGTCATGGAGGAAGAGATCCTGGTGCAGTTGGGAAATTAAATATTTTAGAAAAAGATATTACTTTACTTATCGCAAGAGAGCTTGAAAGAACTCTAAGAGATACTAAGGGCTACAAGCCTGTAATGATAAGGAAAGATGATTCTTTTGTAGACCTTAATGATAGGTACCAAAATGCAAGAAAAGTTGGTGCAGATATCTTCGTATCTATTCATGCTGATGCATTTAGATTGGCTTCTGTAAAAGGAGTTTCTGTATTTGTTTGGTCAGAAGAGGCATCAAGCATTACAGCAGAAAACCTTTCTAAAAAGGAGCTTGCTAATAACCCAGAGGTAAAAGCAAAAATAGGCAAACTGGATGTGAATGATTTTGATGAAGATGCTGCTAGAACTTTATATCAATTAGTTTATGAGGCAAAAATAGAAAATAGTATTATTCTTGGCAACAAGATTTTAGATCAGTTGAAGTTGGATCCTTACACTAGGCTTCATAAAAAAAATGTTGAATTTGCAGACTTTAGAGTACTCAAATCTATTGATATACCTTCTGTTTTAGTTGAATCTGGTTTTATTTCAAATCCTGAAGATGCTGCTAGGCTAAAAGGCAAACCTGGAAGAAGGATGATAGCTAGATCTATCTTTCTTGGAATCCATGATTATTTTAAAGAAAAACCTAAACCTAATACTTTTATGGATCCAGTCCAGACTAATATTGAATATACCATTCAGAAAGGTGATGTTATATCTGAAATCGCAATAAGATTTGGCGTTACGGTTGATGAAATAATAGACCTCAATAACCTTCGTGGAAAAGCCATCTACCCTGGGCAAAATATTAAAGTAGCAATTTAGCTATAGTCGATTGGGTCTATATCAAAATACCATTTAACTTTTTTAGTCTCCTTCCAAGATGAAACTGAAGAAATGATGTCCTGTGCAAATTTATTTAATAACGTCTTAGACGAAGTTTGAATAATTAAATGATGTCTAAAATTACCTCTACTCTTAGTTATTATTGAAGGTATTGGTCCTATTGCTGATATATCAGATTCTATACTTAGTATGCTAGCTACCTTTTCTAAAAATTTAATATTATGCTCGGCCAGTGGTGAACTTGTTCTCAATAAAGATACTGCTGTATATGGTGGATGATGTAGTTCTTTTTTTTGTTTTAAGTTTTTTAATGCAAAATTAAGATAGTCTCCAGATTTTAATTCTCTTAGGTTTTCATCTTCTGGGTACCTTGTTTGGATCAAGACTTTACCATTGCCCTCCTTTCTGCCAACCCGACCTGATACTTGAATTAATAACTGTGATATTTTTTCAAGGCTATTAATATCTGGACTTGTAATGCCAGCATCGCAATTTAGAATTACGCCTAATTCTACTTTAGGAAAATCATGCCCTTTAGCAAGCATCTGCGTTCCAATAAGAATTGCTGAATCTGATCCATGCACTTTTTTGATAATTTCATTTAATGCGCCTTTCTTTTTAGTGGTGTCATGATCTAAACGAATGATAGTTGTATTTTTAAAATAGTTTTCTAAAAAAAGTTCTATTCTTTCTGTACCTGAACCCTGAAGACTTAGATTTGATTGAGTACACTCTGGACACTTTTTAGGAACACCGTAAGCAGACTCACATCTATGACACATCAATCTATCTAAACCATGATGAAAGACTAAACGGGCATCACAGGATTTACACTCTGCCACCCATCTACAATCATTACATTCATACAGAGGAGAAAATCCTCTTCTATTAATAAAAATAAGTACTTGCTTATTTTGACTTAGAGTCATTTCTATTGCATCTAATGATTCTTTGGCAATACCAGACTCTAACTTTGAATCATTTATGTCTAATACTATAAATCCAGGTGGCTCAGAGCCATTTGCTCTTTTTAAAATATTTATTTGTTTATACTTTTTGTCTTGGACTAATTTTAATGTTTGTAATGAGGGAGTAGCTGTTCCTAGAATGATTGGAATATCTTCTATCTGAGCTCTTTTTATACTTAAGTCTCTTGCAGAAAATCTAAAACCTTCATGTTGTTTATAAGATTGGTCATGCTCTTCATCTATTATCATTAGGCCCAAATTATGTAATGGACATAAAACTGCTGATCTGGTTCCAATTACTATTTTTATTTCGCCTGACCTGGCTTTATTCCAAACATCGTATCTTTGTTTGGGTGTTTGTCGTGAATGATAGATGCCAATGTTATCTCCAAATCTATTAATAAATCTTTCTTGAAGTTGAGGAGTTAAGGAAATTTCTGGTACGAGAATTAATATTGACTTACCTTTGGATAAGTATATATCTGAGATTCTTAGATATATCTCGGTTTTACCTGATCCTGTAACTCCATAAAGAAGACATGGATCAAATCCCTTTAAGGCTTTAAGTTCTTTTACACAATTCTCTTGTTCAGCATTTAACTCAAATATTTTATCTTCTTTTATAACTTCATAAGTTGTATCAAATGAGGTTATAAGAGGATCTGTCTTGATTCTCTTTCTTAATGATGGAGGGCAAAAAGTATCAAACACTTCTCCTATGGGATGATGATAGTAGTCTGCAAGCCAAGAAATAATTTGCAGATCTGAAGATTTAAACATTGGTTCACTATCTAATATTTCAAATATTTCAGTCGTTGGAAAACTTGGTTTGTGTTTAAGGTTTTTAATAACGTAACCAACTACCTCTTTATTCCTAAATTTAACAGCAACTCTGGTACCGGTTTCAATAATATCCTTTGATTGGTATGTAAATGTTTCTCTAATAGGAATTGGGATAGCAATGTCGTAATAAAAAATATTCATGTTTTAATTGAAAAGATCGACTTATTTGTTATAGTTCTCATCCAAATTTTAGATTTATTATGAAAAGCGATATACACCCAGAATATTCAGAAATTAAAGCAACTTGTGGTTGCGGTAATACCTTAGCTGTCATGAGCACATTAAAAGATGATTTATCATTAGATATATGTTCTGCATGCCATCCTTTCTATACTGGAAAGCAGAAAATTATTGATACTGGTGGAAGAGTTCAGCGTTTCGAAGAGAGATTTGGTAAAAAGAAATAGTAAATTCATTTTACTCCAGAACTTCCGAAACCTTTATCACCTCTTTCAGTTTCCTCAAAATCATCAACTAATTCAAAGTTGGCTTGTATTACAGGCGCAATAACCATTTGAGCAATTCTGTCACCAGATAAGATCTTAAAATCTTCATCAGATCTATTCCATGCTGGAACCATGAGCTCACCTTGATAATCAGAATCTATAAGACCAACTAAATTACCTAAAACAATACCATGTTTTGATCCGAGGCCAGATCTAGGAATAATTAATGCAGCTACATTAATATCCTGAATATGCATAGCAAATCCTAGCGGTATCATTTCAGTCTTTCCAGATTTTAAGATCATAAAATCATCAATACATGCTCGAACATCCATCCCGGCAGAGCCAGACGTTTTATATTCTGGAAGAGGTATTTCTTTTCCAATTTTTGGATTTAATATTTTTATTTTTATATCTAACAAGATTGAAAGTCCTTTGGTTTTTTAAAAAAAATTAATGTTGATTTACTATTTGCTACTTTCTCCCATTCTAAATCCATTTGCAAGCAAGCTATTCCAGATGTTGGAAAATTAGTAAATTTTTTATTAGTTATCTGTTCTAAAAGATTATGTAGTGATGGATTGTGACCAATTATGACTAAGATTTTCTTATCTTCATCTATTGATCTAATAATGTTCAGTAGCTCTTCATCGCCTGCATGATATAAATTATCTATGTATAAGGTTGATTTTATTTTACTAACTCCAAAAAGAATATCGTATGTTTGCTGAGTTCTTCTTGCGGGGCTGCATAAAATTAAATCAGGCTTATATTCTATTTTATTAAGAAAATTTTCCATCAAAATAGCATCCTTTTTGCCTCTGTCTGAGAGCGGGCGATCAAAATCTTGAAGATTGGCGTTATCCCATCCTGATTTTGCATGCCTTATTAAAAGTAAATGTTTCATATTAATTGCCAATAGTATTGCTAAGTGTCTCTGTGTTCTATAAAATCGCGGTTCTATGAGTAAAATATGTCAAGTAACAGGTAAGATACCACAGTCTGGAAACAACGTTTCCCATGCCAATAATAGAACTAAAAGAAAGTTCTTTCCTAATCTGCACATGCACAAATTCTGGGTGGAGTCTGAGAATAGATTTGTAAACCTTAAGGTGTCTGCAAAGGGAATGCGTATTATTGATAAAAAAGGTATTAGCGAAGTACTCAAAGAAATGCGCTCACGCGGCGAAAAAGTTTAGAGTCAGCTAAAACTCTACCCTACCCTTTAAAAAATTATTTATATTCTGCTTCTTGAGCTAAAAGAACTGCTTCCTTTTGAAGTGAGCCTAATTTTTCTACCAAAATAAGATCTTCTTTAAAAGATCCCCAGCCTTGAAGAATTTGACCAATATCTATTCCATCCATGACAGGAAATTCTTTATTTGCTCCAGCATAGGTTTCTTGAGCCTCTGCAGATGAAAGCCATTCTAGTAGCCTTGTAGCTTCGACTTTATTTTTAGAAAATTTAGTAACTCCCGCACCAGAAATATTTACATGAGTTCCTCTGCCATCCTGATTTGCCCAATGCAATCTTAGATTAGAATATATAGGATCATCAGCAAGTCTTGCTAAATAATATGTATTGACTATTGTTACACTACATTGCCCAGCAGAGACTGCTTTTAGAACCTGGGTATCGCTTGAAAATACCTCAGTAGCAAGGTTTTTTACCCATCCTTGAACTGTATTTTTTGTATTCTTATATCCATCTGCATCTATCATGCTCGCAATAAGTGACCTATTGTAGACTTTAGTTGAGGTTCTTAAACAGAGCTTATTAGCCCATTTTGGATCGGCTAAGTCTTCATAAGAAGAAAGGTCCTCAGCAGAAACCTTGTCAGAGTTATAAACAATAGTTCTAGCTCTTTTTGATAATCCAAACCATTTGCCGCTAGCATCTCTTAAATGCTCAGGTATGTTTTTATTTAAAATCTTTGAATCTATATCTTCAAGAATTCCTTTTTTACCAGCTTGCCACAAGACTCCAGCATCTACTGTCATAAATATATCAGCTTCTGTCATATCGCCTTCAACTGCAATTCTTTCCATTAGTTGGGGCGCTTTACCTGAAAGCAATCTAACCTCTATGCCAGTTTTTTCTTTATATTTCGCTAATAAAGGCTCTATAAGCTGCGGCTGTCTGGACGTATAAATGGTTAGTAGATCTAAATCTTTTTCCTGGCTACATGAAACCAATAAAACTGAAATGCATAATAGTTGTGAAAATTTCATTCTTAAACAATTAAGTAAATTAATGTTCAGATGATAATCATTCTCATTTAAAAAGCAACTTCTGAATCATAGCTTATGAGATCCTGAAGCATGATTAATAAAAAATACTTTCATAAATGCAATCTTATTGAAGAGATTTAGTCCAAGATTTCTTAAAACCTTAATATAAATATTAGTTGAACCAAATAAACCTATAAAACCATCCATAGCCTTAAGCATAATTTCATTAATCGATTTTCTTCTTAATTCATATTTTTTTAAGACTCTATATGATCCTATCGAATAGCCTTTTTCGAAGGCGGTAATTATTTCTTCACATAAAATATCTGCATCAGCAAAGCCAAGATTGATTCCTTGACCAGCCAGAGGGTGGATTGAATGCGCTGCATCTCCAACTACAACCACGCCCTCTTTCATATAAGAATCTAGATGATGATTTGATAAGGGAAAGCTTATAATTTCAGATTCTAATGTAATTTTAGAACTAATATTTGATGTCACTGTGTCTATATTTTTACTAACAAAATCATCTATATTTGTATCTTTTATAAGTATATTGGGAACAGACCATACAACTGAGAACATATTTTTGTTTTCATGCTTGATTGGCATTAATGCAAAAATTCCTTTGTCAGAGAAAATCTGACTAGCTACAAAATTATTACTAGCTGACTCCTCGCTCGCTAGAAATGTAAAAGCTGTCTGTTTATAGTCATTATCTTTTGAAATAAAATTTGATAACTGAGCAACTGGGGACTTCCTCCCATCAGAACCGATAAGTAATGAAGTCTTAAGTTCAGTATCATTATTCAGGGTTATCTTTGTTAATTCTTCTAATTGAGATATTGAGGTAATTTCAGATTCAAACTGAATTGCAGGCTTAGCTAAGTCCTGCATCTTCTTAAAGAGATCATTAAACATAGCAACATGCGATAAAGCCTCTTCTCCAACCTCGCTAGCCACAAATTCAATTTTTCCAGAGCCATCTCTGTCTGAGACTTTAATTGTATTGACTGATGCAGTCTCAAGCTGAATATCTAGATCTAAAAGAAGTTTATGGGTGCTAGGATTAAGAGAAATAGTTCTAATATTTATTTCTGTTGTTCTAGCTTCGAAGCCTTTTTCTATAATTAACGAAGGTATTCCCTTTTGTTTTAGTCGCAAGTGAATATAGCAACCAATAATTCCTCCTCCCGAAATTATGACAGGATGTTTCATAAGATTATTAGGCCATTAAGGCTTCAATTTCTTTGGGATCAGATGGAACTTTTGCAGTTAAATTAAGATTGCCTGATTCAGTAACTAAAATATCATCTTCAATTCTAATTCCAATACCCTTCCATTTATCATCAACGTCAGCATCTTTGCTTATATAAATTCCAGGTTCAACTGTTGTGATCATTCCAGGCTTAAAACCCATATGCTCGTTATTTTCCATGTAATCACCAGCATCATGAACATCAAGACCTAACCAATGACCAATCTTATGCATATAAAAATCTTTAAAGGCTCCCTTTTGATGAAGATCATCAACATCTCCCTTAAGAATACCCAGATCAACTAACCCTTTAGTAATTACTTTCTCTGATGCAATTTGAGGATCCATTATATTATTGCCAACTTTTACACAATCTGTTGCTGTGCGAAGCGCCTCTAGTACCACGTTGTATACAGCAAGTTGTTCTTCTGAGAACTTCCCACTTATTGGAAAAGTTCTTGTAATATCTGATGCATACATCTCATATTCACAACCAGCATCTACAAGCAAAAGATCTGACTCATTGAGCTCTTGATTGTTCTCAACATAGTGAAGGACGCATGCATTATGTCCTCCAGCAACTATGGATGTATAAGCTGCAAAACGGCCACCTTTTTTAGCAAATTCATATAAATACAGCGCCTCAATTGATTGCTCATTCATTCCAGGCTTCACTGTCTTCATAGCTTCCATATGAGCTTCAGCAGAAATTTCTGCAGCTTGCTTCATTATTTCAATTTCTTCACTATCCTTAATTAATCTAAGATTTCCTATTAAGGAAGATCCATCAGCAATATCTATTGCTTTGCTATGCCTATCTTTTGTTCCAGCTTTCTTCATCCAATTGATTACCAGTTGATCAAAGCCATCTTTTTTTCCAAAGGGATAAAAGACTTTATCCATACCTTGAATTAAATTTGGTAGTTCAGAGTTAATTTCGTCATTATTAAATGCACTATCAAAGAAATAATTTTCTTTAGCGCCATCAGGACCCTCTCTAAAGCCATCCCAAATTTCTTTTAATTTATCTTTTCTAGGAACAAAAACTGAAGATGTAATCACCCCATTAGTATTTACTATCAGCATAGTTGAGTCTGCTTCACAAAAACCAGATAAGTAATAAAAACTACTGTCCTGCCTGAAGTTATACGAAGAGTCTGCATTCCTATACTTAAGATCAGCTCCTGGAATAATAATCGTAGAGTTCATAGGCAATAGATTGCCTAATATGTGTCTTCTTTTTTGATATACTTTGCTCATAATATTAATTTTACTCTTTTAAATTAAACTTCCCAACTACTGTTGGTGGATTTAAACCAAAAACATGAATGAGTCTGAAGAAACAACAATTCTAAATAACCTAAAAATGAAGCTCGGTAAACTTATCAGTAAATTTGATGAGCAAAAGGGAATTATTGATTCATATGTTAAAAGAGAAAGAGACTGGAAGACATCCAAGCTTGAATTCACTAAAGAAATCAATTCATTAAATGAGCAAATAGCTGAATTAAATAAAGAGGCAGATGCTGATGAGTGAAATGGAAGTAGTCGCATTAAAGATTTTTGGAAGAGAAATTAAGCTCTCCTGTCCTGCAGAAGAAAAAAATGCCTTGTTGGAAGCAGCAGAACTTTTAAATTCTGAATTAGATGGAATTGATAATAAAAGTAATGCTTTAATACTTGCAGGATTAAGTCTGGCTAATAAATTTCTTCAAAATGAAAATGCTTCATCGACTAATGCTGAGGATGAAAGTGCCATGCAGGATATGCTTCAAAGTATCGAAGAAGTTCTAGAAAGTTAATATTCTACTTTTCATAATAATTAATTAATTTATAATAACTATACATTCTGGTTCATTTGCCAATGTGTTAATTAATTTTGAACCGATATTAAATTATCTGGTGATAATCCAATGTCGTTGTTGAGCATTACCTCCTTAGAGGGAAGCCTGATTCGATATGAAGTTCACCACCTGTCCTTTCGGTTCAGGTATAGCACATAGCGGTGAATTGGTTTGTCGAATTTTAGAATCTAAATGAAAGTTAAAATTAGAAAATATCTTAAGCATCAACTATCTGTATTATCTGATAAAGAAGTTTTAGAAAAATCAGCGAAGATTCAGTTAAAGCTACTTAAGTATTGTGATGCTTATAAAAATAAGAATTGCCTTATTTATAAGTCTTCAAAAAATGAAGTTCTAATTGATGAGATTGAAAAAAATTTAATTTTAAATGGTAACAATGTATTTCTTCCAAAAATTATGGATGGAAATAATCTTTGTTTTAATAAATTAGTTGTTCATAAAAACTTAATATTAAATAAATTTAATATCTTAGAATCACCTGCAGCAGAGTTAATTGAAGTTTGTAGTTTAGATCTTATTATTCTTCCTTTAATTGGAATAGATAAAAACGGTTTTAGGCTGGGTCATGGGGGTGGTTATTACGATAGAGGTCTAGAAGATATTTTTAATCTTTCTGATAAACCCTTAATTATTGGTCTTGGTTATGATTTCCAATATACCGATGAAGATTTTGGCAAATCGCATGATATTAAGCTTGATTTAATGATTACAGACAAAAGAATTATTAATTTTTAAAGACGCTAATAAATATAACTGCAATATATACCCAGTATTAGTTTATAAAATAAACATAAGTAGATAAAATACACCGCTTATGGAAATTATTAATTGAAAAATTTATTTGTAGCTCTATCTCTTCTCTTGTCATTTGAAGTTCATTCTCTAAATATAGATGGGGTTTTGGACGAATCTGAGTGGCAACAAGCTCAATCATTTTCAACATTCTACGAAGTTTATCCATTCACATTAAATCTCTCTGAAAATCAAACCATGGTAAAAATTTTTACTAATGAAGATGGTATATACATTGGCTTTATAAATACACAGGACCCTTCAACTATGGGTTCTTACAAACATGTTCGCGATGAATGGAATACTAAAACCGACAGGAATGCATTTGTTGTAGATTTTGATGGTGATGGCAATACTGCATATACCTTTATGCTTTCATTGGGTAATTCATTTCTTGATTCAACGATTCGTAATGGAAATAACCAAAGTTACGATTGGGATGGAGACTGGGTTGGCGCTACAAAAATTAATAATGACAATTGGGTTTCTGAAATATTTATCCCATGGTCTATAGGCAATATGATTCCTGTAGATGGAAAACGTGAAATAAAATTTGGAGCATTTCGGTATAACGCAAAAGAGGGAGCACTCAGCGGAACTGCTAAAACTCATCCAGAAAGAAATAAATATATGTACCAACTTGATAAGTTGGTAATAGATAGCTTTCCTGTAAAGAGTAATATTAATTATTTTCCATATATTGCTGCTGCTAAAGACTCAATTACTAACAACGAAATAAATAAAGTTGGTGTTGAAATTTTTTATAACACAGGAACAGGCAAACAAATTAATGCAACTATTAATCCAGACTTTGGCCAAGTTGAAAGTGATAATGTTGTGGTTAATTTCTCTGCTGAAGAAACCCTTTATGGTGAAAAAAGAGCTTTCTTTAATGAAAATCAAACACTTTTTGATATTACTGACAGAGAAAGATTAAAGGTGATGCATACCAGAAGGATTGGATCAAAGCCTTCATACAATTGTAGCCAATCAGATAATGAGGATCTGTGTAACGATTCTAAACAGGAATATTCAGACCTTGATTACGCCCTTAGATATACACAAAAGGAAGGTGGTACAGAATATGGTTTCTTTACTGCAAGTGAGCAAGATGAAGATTTTTCACTGGGTAGATCTTATTATGCTGCGCGAGTAAAAAAAGAAAATAATAATAAAACTCTTGGTTATATGGTCACCTTCACTGATGATCCAATATTAAATAGAACTGCGATGGTCAATGCGATTGATTATGACAATATTGTTAATGATAAATTAAGAATCAATTCTATATTGCTTCATGCGGATGCTGGTGATCAGTCATCGGTAGGTTTTAAAGGCGGAATGAGATTTAAGCCCAACAAAGACGATAATCATAGTCTTGGGTTTCATTACTATGGTGATGATCTAAATATAAATGATATGGGCTATCTGCAAAAGAATGATTGGATTTCTTTAGGTGGTAGATCTTCTTTTGAAAGATATTTTGATGAGAATTCTAAGTTTGAAAATATAGAATACTCTGTAAGATATGGTCATCATACTGATACCAATGGAAATAGTAATCCTTCTTATATAAATCCAAAAATTGAATTAGGCTTCAAAGATACATCATCCATGCATTTTTGGACTAGCTTTGAGTCATCTGGAAAAAATACAACTATTACAAGAAAGTATATTGATTCTCCATTTATAAAGATGCCCTATAGATATAATTATGGTGGGGCTTTTGAGTCAAAAAATTATTCTAACTTTGCCTATTCCCTTAAGATGAATTTTGAAAGAGGTGGTAAAAATAATGCTTGGAATTCTGATGGTTATAAAAAAACCTGGATGGAAGCTGCATACGGTTTTTTTCCAACTGATTATTTGACTATGTCGATAGGATTTAGTCTTAGAGATCAAAAAGAGTGGCTAAAATGGATAGATGCAAACCACCTTGCTGCATATGATGCTACTGAAAAATTCTTAATCTTTAACTTAAATTACTTTAAAGGTAATAAGCATGAGCTAAGATTTAAGGCGCAATTTGTTGCAGTAGATGCATCTAACCCTACTAGTTTAATGTCTAATCAAAATGGCTATCTTTCTTTAAGCGAAAGAGAAGTAAGTGGGTTTAATGTAGGTGAAGCTGCCATACAAATTAGATACAAATATGAACTAGCATCTCTTTCTAATTTATATATTGTTTATAGTCAGGGTGGAAATATTTATGAAGAAAACATAAATTCTGACAGTCGTTCTATAGTTCAAGACTCTTGGAGTAATCCGTCAGGTAAAATTTTTGCTATAAAGCTTAGATTAAGATTCTAGAATTTATTATCTTAAAAAATCTTGGTAGGCGTTGTTTGAGGTTTCTTCAATAAAACTATAATCAGATGTTTTTAAATGCTTTTCAAGCTTTTTACCATTAGTGTTGCTGTCTTGAATACCAATAAGAACTTTAGCAAAAGCCGCTCCAAGATTCCTGTAGTGGAATAAAGAAATATTCCAGTTGGCTCCAAAATCTTTTAAAAAGTTTATTAATGCATCAGGTTTTTGTGGAAACTCACTTCTAAAAATACGCTCTGAGCTTTCATCTATACCTAGATTATTTCTTCCGCCAACCATATGACGCAAGTGATCATTTGAAATTTCATTTCTTGTTAAATCATTAAATTTAAATTTAGATTTTTTTAGCTTATCTTTCAAAACTTTAAATGATTCTTCTGTTTTAGTTTTAATGCCAACAAGAACAAAAGCTTTTCTGTTGTCAGCCATTCTATAATTAAATTCTGTTATTTGAGCTTTACCAAAAACTCTACAAAGCTTTAAAAAGCTACCTGGTTTTTCTGGAATCTGAATGCTTAAGATTTTTTCTCTATTTTCTCCAAGCTCTGATCTTTCGACGATATAACTTAATCTTTCAAAATTAACATTAGCTCCGGTACTTATTGCTAAAAGTTTTTTACCTTTGATTTTTTTACTATATTTTTTTAATCCAGCTAACGCTAGTGCTCCTGCTGGCTCTGACAGAACTCGAGTATCTTCAAATATGTCTTTAACAGCTGCGCATACCTCATCAACACTAACAGTAATTACGCCATCTACGCATTCTTTAATAACATCAAAATTATTCTTACCGATTTGTTCTACTGCAACACCATCTGCAAATAAGCCAACCTCTCTTAATCTGACCCTTTTATCAAATTTAACTGCTTCAAGTAAACATGCTGAATCTTCAACCTCTACACCATAGATTTTTACTTTTTTTGTATGTTGCGCTACCCATGCTGAGACACCAGCTAGTAATCCGCCACCGCCAACTGGAACAAAGATTGCGTCATATTCATCATCTGTTTCTAATATTTCTTGGCCTACCGTTCCCTGTCCAGCGATCGTGTATTGATCATCAAAGGGATGAATAAACTCAAGCTTTTTAATTTTTGCCAGCTTCAGAGCGGCTTTAACAGCTTGATTGAAGTTATCGCCTTCTAAAATAATCTTAGCGCCAAAGTTTTTAACTGACCTGACTTTTATGTCAGGCGTGGTTACAGGCATAACTATTAGGCATGGTATTTTTAATTTTTTGCATGCAAAAGCTACGCCTTGAGCATGGTTACCTGCAGAAGCTGCTATGACGCCTTTCTTTTTTTGAGCTGGCGTTAGGCTGGTAATTTTATTATATGCGCCCCTACTTTTGAATGAAAAAATAGGCTGGAGATCTTCCCTTTTTAAAAAAACTTCGTTATTTATTTTTGCTGTCATATTTGTAGCAAAAGTAACTGGGGTCTTTATAGAAACATCATAAACCTTAGCCTCTTTAATGAGTTGTAGGTATTTTTTAGAATGCTTGAAGCTTCCTGTTTTATTTATTTTTAATCTCAATGTAATAGTTTTGTTAATTTCCAGTATTATACCTTCATGAGTGCCTCAAAAATCAATGTTGCTAAACAAGCTATCTCCTTCATTCAAGACAAGTTAACACCCTCCATGATTTTAGGAATTGGAACTGGTTCAACTGTTAACTGTTTCATAGAAGAATTATCTGAATTTTCGCATTTATTTAAGGGAGCTGTATCAAGCTCCAATGCATCTTCAGAATTATTACAATCCAAGGGTATTGAAGTTTTTGATCTAAATGACGTAAATGGTATTGAGTTTTATATTGATGGTGCTGATGAAGTTGATAAGAACAATAATCTTATCAAGGGCGGAGGAGCCGCTCATACTAAAGAAAAAATTGTAGCTTCTGCAGCTCAAGATTTTATATGTATTGTTGATGAATCAAAATTAGTTGAAAAGCTAGGAGCCTTCCCTCTTCCAGTTGAGGTCATTCCAGAATCTAGGAGTTTGGTGGCTAGAAGAATAGTTGCACTCGGAGGGATTCCTGAATTGAGAGTTGGCGTAATGACTGATCAGGGGAATCAAATACTAGATGTAACAGGATTAGATTTATCTAATCCAGAAGAAATTGAATTAAAACTTAACTCTTTTGCTGGCGTTGTTGATAATGGAATATTTAGCTTTGAAAAGCCAAGTATTGTTCTTGTAAGCGAAATTTAAAGAAGTTTTTCTATAGCTGTAATAAGCAATTCTGAGTCTGGTTTAACTTTTGATCTATATGTTTTGTGAACTTTTCCATCTCTATCTATAAGATACTTATTAAAATTCCAATTAGGGACCATTCCTGATTCTTTAGCTAATTTTTTATAAAAAGGATGCGCTCTGTCACCTTTAACTTTAGCGGTAGCAAACATAGGAAAATCAACTCCATATTCTGTAGAACAAAATTCTGCTACTGCTGACTCTTCGCTATACTCTTGTCTGAAGTCTCTAGAAGGTATTCCAACTACCACCAAGCCTTCATCTTTATAGTTTTCATAAAGACTTTGGAGGCCCTCGTACTGATAGGTGTAACCGCACTTACTAGCTACATTAACAACTAAGATGACATCACCTTCATATTCACACATATTTATCTTTTCTGACGAATCTAATACCTTGAGCTCTGAATCAAGAAGATTAGAACAGGCGAACCCGGATGTGGAGAATATACCAACTAGAAGTAGTGCTAAGTTTTTCATATAGCGATAATACTACAATATTGGAGTTATAGCGTAGATTGAGCTTAGAAATAGTGTAACTAAAACAAAAACTTCTAAATTATCTATATATTTTTTCATATTTAACCTTATTTAATAAAAGAATGGAGGGCGAGGCCCTCCATCTTAGTTCAGAGGATGCCAGCTATCTAAATAGGGGGAGAGAGTCGCTGACAAGCATTATTATGCATACTTATAATCATATATCAATGCTTTTTATAAAATAAAGTTATT
>CAYFJC010000009.1:0-32628 GCA_964343355.1 uncultured Gammaproteobacteria bacterium
AGTTGCTGAGGCTCCAGTAGAAGAAGTAGTTGCTGAGGCTCCAGTAGAAGAATCTAAAGATTCTGAAGAAGACTCAAAATAAAATTTTATTAGCAAGGATTACAAATGGAAATTAAAGCATCACAAGTCAAAGAACTAAGAGAAATGTCTGGTGTAGCTATGATGGAGTGCAAGAGAGCGCTAGTTGAGTGTGAAGGTGACTTGGATAAAGCTTTAGATCTTTTAAGATCTAATAGCTCTTTAAAAGCAGAAAAAAAAGCATCTAGAGTAGCTGCAGATGGAGTTATAAGAATAATTTCTACTGAAAGCTATGCAACTATTATTGAGATTAATTCCGAGACTGACTTTGCTGCAAAAGACGCAGGATTTCTTGCATTTGCTGACGCAGTTGCTGCATATATTTCAGCCAATAAAGTTGCCGATGTGTCTGTATTTGCATCGAACGAAATAGAAGAAAAGAGATTAGCTTTAATTCAAACAATTGGTGAAAATATTCAATTAAGAAGAATGGAGACTATTGATTTTGATGGTGATATGTCAGTAGGTTCTTACATGCATTCTGATGGAAAGTTAGCAGCGCTAGTTATTACAAATACAGCTGATGAAAGTCTTGCTAAAGATATTGCTATGCATGTTGCTGCCTCTAATCCATTATGTAAATCACCAGAGGATATCGATAACGAGGTTCTTGAAAGAGAAAAAGCAATTTTTGAAGTGCAAGCAAAAGAATCAGGAAAAGATGAAGCAATTATGGGTAAGATGGTAGAAGGAAAAGTAAGGAAATACCTTGCAGAAGTATCTTTAACATCTCAAGCTTACATTAAGGATCCCGATCTTACAGTTGGTAAGCTTTTATCTGAAAACAATGCTGATGTTATGGGTTATGTAAGATTTAAGGTTGGTGAGGGAATCGAAGTAGAGTCGAAAAGTTTCGCAGACGAGGTTGCTGAACAATTAAAATAAAGTCATGCCAGATCTAAAACATAAACGCCTTCTTGTTAAATTTAGTGGTGAATCTGTTGCTGGTGATGATGAGCATGGGATTGATCCTAAGATCCTTGATTCAATGGCCGCATCTATTAAAGAATGTAAAGAAATAAATGCTGAGATAGGTATTGTTATTGGTGGAGGAAATTTATTCCGAGGTGAGAAGCTAAATCAAGCTGGAATGGATAGAGTTGCTGGCGATCATATGGGTATGTTAGCAACAGTTATGAATGGAATTGCTTTTAGAGATGCTTTAGAAAGAGCAGGCATTAAAACAAGAGTAATGTCAGCTATTCCGATTGCAGGCTTAGTTGAGCACTACGATAGAAGACTTGCAATTCAACTATTAAGTGATGGATATGTGGTTATCTTTACTGCAGGTACAGGAAATCCATTTTTTACAACAGATACAGCAGGTTGCCTTCGAGCTATTGAGATTCAAGCAGATCTGATGCTTAAAGCAACAAGAGTAGACGGGGTTTATTCAGATGATCCAGAAAAAAATCCAGAAGCTAAATTTTACCCAGAACTTTCATTTGATGATGCGATTTCTAAAAATTTAAAAGTTATGGATGCTACTGCGCTTACTTTGGCTCGTGATCATGGACTCCCTATAAACGTTTTTAATGTAAGTAAAGAACATGCACTTAAAGATATCATTTGCGGAGATCGCATTGGTACAATAATATCTTAATATGAATACAATACATGAAGCGCTTAAAGAGAGAATGGAGAAGTCATTAGATTCTTTAAAATCTGCATTTAACAAAATTAGAACTGGAAGAGCAAACCCTGCGATACTCGACGATATCAAAGTTGATTACTATGGAAATCTAACTGCTTTAAACCAAACTTCAAATATTTCAGTTGAGGAGAATAGAACTCTTGTTATATCTCCATGGGATAAGAATTTAATGCCGCAGATAGAAAAGGCAATTGCTTCGTCAGATCTAGGCCTAAATCCTAGCTCATCAGGAGATTTAATAAGAGTAACGATGCCAGTTTTAACTGAAGAGACTAGACAAGGTTATATTAAACAAGCTAGAAGTGATGCTGAAAATTCCAGAATATCAATTAGAAATATTAGAAGAGATGCTAATAATTCAATAAAGGATATGCAATCATCAGGAGATATTTCTGAAGATGATATGAGGCGTTCTGAAGATATTATACAAAAAGAGACTGATAGATTTATAGCGACCGTAGATTCAGAATTAAAAAATAAAGAATCTGATCTTCTAGAAATATAAATTGACCATCATGGGTCATCCCAAGCCAGATAATCAATTAACATCTATAAATAATGTTGCAATTATTATGGATGGGAATGGTAGGTGGGCAAAAGCTAATAAACTAAAAATAACTCAAGGGCACGCAAAAGGTGTTGGGGTTGTAAAAGATATCGTAGAAGAATGCGTAGCCCAAAAAATTAATACTTTAACAATTTACGCCTTCAGTTCCGAGAATTGGTCTCGACCTAAAAGTGAGATAAATGGAATAAAGACCTTAATTATTAAAGCTATTTCTGATCAGGTTCCAGACCTAATTAAACAAGGTGTTAAATTAAATTTTTTTGGTAATTTAGAAGATTTTGGTTCAAATATTATTGAGAAAATATCTTTAGCAGAAGATCAAACATTTATAGACAATCCATCTCTTCAACTTAATGTTGCTTTAGGTTATGGTGGCAGAAACGACATAATACAAACTACCAAGCTATTAGCGGAAAAGGTAAAAAATGGAAAAATGTCATTAAAAGATATTAATGAGGATGCGTTTGCAGAACTTTCTGTAGTTCCAGTTGATAATATAGATTTAGTCATTAGAACTGGCGGAGATAAAAGACTTAGCAATTTTTTATTATTTCAGATTGCATATGCTGAAATAATGTTTGAAGAAAAGTTATGGCCAGATTTTACTAAAGAAGACTTTATATCTTGCCTAGAATCATTTAAAAATGTGGAGAGAAGGTTTGGAAAAAGAATTTAAACAAACATTTATAAATAGATCAGCAACAGGCCTAATGATGGTCATTCCTTTTTTAGGATTAATATATTTTGCGAATACTTTTTTAACAACAATCGCAATCGTTATTCTTTCTATAGTTGTTTATCACGAGTGGAGTGGTCTAGCTAAGAAAAGAAACCTAGCATTAGATGCATCTTTTATTATTTTATTTATATTAGGAGTTTTAATCTTCAATGTATTTTTTTTATATAATTTAACAGCATTATTAGCTGTATTCTGGGTCATTTTTTCAATATTTCTTTTTATAAATAAACTAGGTTCACTCAATGGGAGTATTATTACTTTCGATAACAATATTTTAAAACTCCTTGTTATCTCAGGGTTCCTTTCCAGCCTATTGCTTCTTATTCAAATTGAAGAAATCAATCATTTATTAATATTAATTATTATTGTAAATACATCACTAGTAGATACTTTTGCTTACTTATCGGGATCACGTTTTGGGAAAACACCACTTTTAAAAAATATTAGTCCAAATAAAACCTTGGAAGGTTTTTTTGGAGGAATGACTATATCGTTAATATTTGCTTTACTAATGTCTTATTTATATCAGCTACCAACTTCAATGATTTTTATAATATCTTTTTCAGCTCTCTTTTCGTTTGTTGGTGATTACTTTATGAGCTATCTGAAAAGAAGAGGTGGCCTCAAAGATACTGGTTCTATTCTTCCTGGACATGGTGGTATTTTAGATAGAATCGATTCCCATTTATCATCTGTAACTATCTTCACCTTTTTATATTTAACATTTCAAATCTCAGGTATTTAAATGAAAAATATTCTTTTATTAGGAGCAACTGGAAGCATTGGTGATAGCGTATTAAGTGTCATTAAGCAAAATAGCGATAGCTTAAACCTATATGGAATTGCGGCGGGTAAAAATACTGAGAAAGCAGCGGCTATAATTAAAGACTTTTCTCCTAAAAATATCTTTATAGAAGATATAGCAGCTTATGATCTGATTTCTTCGTCGTTTCCGGATCAAAATATTTTAAATTCAGACCAAGAGCTACAAGATATTATCTCTGATAATAAAGTTGATATCGTTGTGTCTGCAATTGTTGGTTTTGCTGGCTTAAAAGCAAGCTTAATGGCGGTAAACGCTGGTAAGATCGTCCTGATTGCAAATAAAGAAAGCATTGTTGCAGCTGGAGACATACTCATGCCACTTGCTAAATCTAGAGGCGCGCAAATTATCCCAATTGATAGCGAACATAATGCAATATTTCAATGTTTACCGGCTAACAAGTTAACTACAGACGTTAGTAAAATAATAATTACTGCTTCTGGAGGACCTTTTTTAGATATTCCTTTATCTAAGTTAAATAATATTTCTCCTAAAGATGCTTTAAAGCATCCAAACTGGGAAATGGGCTCTAAGATATCTATAGATTCTGCTACCTTAGTAAATAAGTGTTTAGAATTAATCGAAGCTAGATACTTGTTTGACTTAAATGAAAAATTATTTGATCTAGTTATTCACCCCCAAAGTATTATTCATTCCATAGTTACTTATATAGATGGCTCAAGCATCTCGCAAATGAGCAATCCTAATATGGAAGTTCCAATAGCTAATGCTTTAAGTGATATTAGAAAAGTTCCCATAGCATTTAAGGAATTAGACTTCAGCAATCTAAAACTTTCTTTTCAAGAGTTTCCCTCAGACAGATCTAAACTTGAGAATCTAGCAAGAGAGATTTGTAATACCGGCGGCTCTTCAGGCTTGGTCTTTAATGCTGCAAATGAGATAGCTGTTGAATCTTTCTTAAATAACCAGCTAAAATTTTCTCAAATTTATGATGTTATTTATCGAACTTTTGATTTGATTCCATTGTCCAACCCACAAGATATAGAAACTTTAAACGAATTAAACAATGAAGCACGCATCGAGGCTAAGAAGGTGATAAAATCCATAACTTAAAACTTTCAAAATGAATTATTTAATAGATACATTAACCTACGCAGGGGCCTTTATAGCCCTTTTATTTGTATTAGTAGTTATTCATGAATGTGGTCATTATTTTGTTGCCAGATATTTTGGTGTTCACTGCCCTAGATTCTCATTTGGAATGGGACCAGTTATCTATAAAAGAGTTGATAAGCATGGAACTGAATTTGCATTATCAGCTTTTCCTTTAGGTGGATATGTTTCGATGATTACAAAAAAAATGTTTGAATTAGAGCCTGAATTAAAAAAAGATTTTACTAAAGATCAGCTTGAACAAACTTTCGATACTAAACCTAAACTTCAAAGAGCAGCCATCATGCTTGCTGGACCAGTTGCTAACTTTATACTATCAATATTTATATTCTCTTTTATTTTTTCTACAACACCTGATCCTCAATCAACTCTTGTTGTTAATGAAGTTAATAATTCTACTATGTTTGAAAAAGGTGATCAGATAACCTCAATAGATGGGGTTAAAGTTTCAGAAAGAAAAGATATAAGTCTAGAGCTGCTCTCAAAGGCAGGCATGTCAGGTGAGTTATCAATTACCGTTATATCAAATAAAACAAACTCATTAAAAGATATTGTATTAAGTGTTAATAATTTTTTGACTGATAGCGAGCAGCAGAAAAATCCAGTTGATGCATTAGGAATAACAGTTCAAACAAGAATGCTGCCTATCATAGGGAGTTTGCTGGCTGGAGGTGCTGCTGAACTAGGCGGATTAAATAAAAACGACAGAATCATAGCCATCAATAATTCAACCATATCTTACGCTTCAGAAATACCAGCTATATTAAATAACCTAGAAAGTAATTTGGCCGATATACAGATAGTAAGAGGAGATGATATTAAAATTTTCCCTGTTGAATTAACTTCTACTGTAGATGGCACTGGAAAAGAGTCTAAACTTTTAGGAATTGGATTTGGTTTAAAAAGAACCTTTATAGCATCTGTTATTAAAGGAACAAAAGAAACTTATAATCTCAGCGTTAAAACACTTCAATTCATAGGAAAAATGTTTTCTGGCAATATGGGTACTGAAAACCTTTCAGGTCCTATAGGCATTGCTAAGATGGCAGGTGATACTGCTCAAGCAGGAATCCTACCCTTTTTATATCTCATGGCCTTGCTAAGTATTAGTCTGGGAGTATTAAATTTACTTCCCATACCTGCTCTTGATGGTGGCCAATTAACTCTGCTTGGTGTTGAGGCAGTTAGAGGCGCACCTTTACCTGATAAAGTAGAAAATTTCGTATATGCTACAGGCACTGTAATGATACTATTTTTAATGGTATTTGCTGTTTTTAACGACATAGCAAGATTTTAATAAGGAATGAAATTGAAAAAAATATTTTTAGTCATCTTATCCCTCAGTTTTATTAACTTAGCAACTGCATTTGATGAATTTGTTATTAATGATATTAGAATAGTTGGACTTCAAAGAGTATCTACAGGTAGCATCTTTAATGTAATGCCGGTAAGTGTTGGCGATAGGGTCGACAACAGAAAGGTCGGTGATATTACGAGAGCTTTATTTGCTACTGAGCAATTTGATGATATCCAGATTGGTAAAGAGCTAAATACTCTAATTATTACTGTTCAAGAGAGACCATCAATATCTGCAATCGATATTTCTGGAAACAAAGCTCTTAAAACTGAACAATTACTAGAAAGTCTTAATGGAGTTGAGATCTCTGAGGGCAAAGTCTATAAGAGATCAACTTTAGATAAAATGAAAGCAGAACTAGTGAGATCATATGCTTCTCAAGGAAGATATGGAGCAAGCGTTGAAGTTGATGAGATTATGAAACCTAGAAATAGGGTAGAGGTAAGTATTGTTGTTGATGAAGGCGACAGCGCAACTATTGAAAGCATTGATATATTAGGTAATAAGCTATTTTCTGATGATGATTTATTGAAAAGTTTTGAATTAGGAGAGGGCAGCATACTTTCATTCCTAACAAATGATAATCAATACTCTAGAGAAAAATTACAAGGTGATATAGAAAATCTTGAATCCTATTATTTAGATAGAGGTTATTTAAAGTATTCACTTGAGTCCACTCAAGTCAGCTTAACCCGAGATAGAAAAGGTATCCACATAACATTAGGTTTAGTAGAAGGCGATCAATACACTGTTAGCAATGTAAGCGTCATAGGAAATATTCCAATTAAACCTGAAGCCTATGAAACTGTTATTCAAACTCAAAAAGATAAAGTTTATTCGCAAGCGGCAATAACAGCTATTGAAGAATTTTTTACAACAGTTCTTGGAAATGAAGGTTACGCATTTGCAGAAGTTAAAGGATCTCCTGAAATCAATCAAGATACTCAAGATGTAGACTTGGTTTTTTCAGTAAATGCTGGGAAAAGGACATATACAAGAAAAATAATATTTGCAGGTAATCAGATTACTCAAGATGAAGTTTTAAGAAGAGAGATGAGGCAGTTTGAAGGTGCCCCTACATCAGATAAAAATATTCAGAATTCTAAAGTAAGACTAGAAAGGCTAGGGTATTTTAAAGATGTTAGTGTTGAAACTATACCTGTTCCAGGCACAGACGATCAAGTTGATGCGGTATATCTAGTTGAAGAGGAGACGACTGGTCAGATTGGAGGTAATGTTGGATATAGTGATTTTGGTTTAATGCTTGGTTTTAATCTTAATGAAAGAAATTTCTTAGGTAGTGGGAACACAGTAGGCATTTCTATCAATAAAAGTGTTTATCAAGAATCTTATAACCTTTCTTTCTTTGATCCTTATTACACAATGGATGGTGTTAGTAGGGGTTACAACGCATACTTTAGAGAAACTGATTATGGCGAATTCAACGTAGCTAATTATTTAACTAATTCAGCTGGGCTTGGCTTACAGTTTGGATATCCTATTTCAGATACACAAAGAATAGGCTTAAATATAACTTATGATAAGACAGATATTGATTCAGGAACATTACCAGCAAGAGAGATATCAGACTTTTTATCATCAGAAGGCAGTATTTTTGAAACAATTAGCATGCAAGCTGTCTGGTCAAGAATAACTCTTAATAGAGGAATGTTCCCCACAGAGGGATCATCTACAGACTTAATGTTAATGGCTGTATTACCTGGTAGTGATATTCAATATGCAAAAGTTAACTTAAGACAAAAATACTATAAACCTCTAGGATTCCTTGATTTAATTTTTGGTTTTAATGGTGAGCTTGGCTACATGGATGTATACGGCGATACTGTTGTTAGTCCTTTCTTCCAGAATTTTTATGCAGGAGGCCCAAGATCACTTAGAGGCTTTGAATCAAATACGCTTGGACCTAGAAGTACTCAGGCCCCTTGCTATGAGTATGATGCTGTTAATGATTTATGTCCGGCATTAAGAGATTTAGATTTAGATGGAGAGCCTGATTCACCAGCATACAATCCATATATATTTAGCAATAGAGATCAGCCAATTGGAGGAAATGTAAAAGTCGAAGGCAGCTTGCAGTTAATATTCACACTTCCAATGATTGAAGATCAGCGATCCATGAGATCTGCATTCTTCTTTGATTTTGGTAATGTTTTCTCTACTAATTGTCGAGATTATCAGATCAACTGTTATGAACCAGATCTTGAAGAGCTAAGATATTCTTATGGAGTCGGAGTTACATGGATAACAGGCTTTGGTCCTATGAGTTTTGCTATTGCAAAACCATCTAATGCTGGCCCATTAGAGAGAACTGAGCAATTCCAATTTACAATTGGAAATGTCTTTTAAATGATAATTTCATGCTTTTTGTATAAATTAGTATAAATTAATATAAAATACGTCAACTGACAAAGGGGCAACTATGAAAATTTTAAATAAACTATTTTTAGCATCATTCTTATTAATATCCATACCTTCATTCGCTAATGATGGAATGGCAGTTATTGATATGAGAGTTGCTGTTTTATCAACACAACAAGCACAAGAAACATTTAAAGCTCTAGAGGAAGACTCTGATTATGCTGCAAAAGTAGAGCAAGCTCAGACATTGCAAGCAGACAGACAAGCTTTAGGTGAAACTCTTCAAAAGGATGGCGAAACCATGTCTCAAGAAGAAGTCGCTAATGCTCAAAAGACTATTCAAGATAAATCTCAGGAACTTGAGTTTATTGTTGGTCAGATCCAAGCAAAGCAAAATGAAACAGCTGAAAAAATATTTAGAGATATGAATCCTTCTTTACAAAAGATTCTTTCAGAACTTCTCGCTGCTAAGCAGTTAAAAGTTCTTCTAGGAAGAGATAGTGTTATTTTTGCTGATCCTGCTTTAGACATAACAGATGACGTTACTTCTATGTTAGATGTCGCAGCTTCTGGGGCGAATGAATAAACTCATTTGTGAGCCAGAAAAAAAAATCTTTTACTCTTAAAGAACTTTCAATAATAATTGATGCCACGATTACTGGTGATGAAAATATCATCATCAGTAATATTTCCTCTATTCAAGAAGCAGGCAATGAATCAATAACTTTTTTAGCAAATAAAAAATATTTAAAGTTTCTCGATTCTACTCAGGCTGCAGCTGTAATAGTTAGCGATATTACTGAAACTAAATCTAGTACGAATCTTTTAAAATGCTCTGATCCTTATTTAGCCTATGCTAAGATTTCATCATTGTTTACAAATAAAGAAAATAAATTGGACAAACCATCCATACATAAAAGTGCCACCATATCTCCCTCTGCAAATATATCTAATTTGTCTAGCATCTCTGCAAATGTTGTTATTGAAGAAAATGTTGTTATTGAAGATGGTGTCTTTATTGGCCCAAATTGTTTTATTGGTCCAAATTGCCATCTAAAAAAAGGAAGTAATGTAAGTGCTAATTGCTCATTAGTACAAGATGTTGTCTTAGGTAAATCATCTAGTATTCATTTTGGATCAATTATAGGAAGTGATGGTTTTGGTTATGCGCCCTCTAAAGATGGATATGAAAAGATTGAACAATTAGGCGGATTGATTATTGGGGATAATGTAGAAATTGGATCAGGCTGTACAATTGATAGAGGAGCATTAGGTGATACCACAATACATAATGGCGTTAAATTAGATAACCAAGTCCATATCGCTCACAATGTTATTTTAGGGGAAAATTCTGCAATCGCAGCTTGTTGTGCAATTGCCGGGTCCACTATAATTGGAAAAAATTTACAAATGGGTGGTCTTTCTGGAATTTTAGGACATTTATCTATTTGCGATGATGTGTTGATTGGTGCCCATACACTTGTTACTAAGAATATTGATAAAGGTGGAAATTATATAGGTATAATGCCGGCGCAAGAGCAAAAAGAATGGGCGAAATCATCAATATTTATCAAAAAAAGAGGCTAATCTCATGTCAGTCATAAAAGACGAAATCTTAAAATATCTCCCTCATAGAGAGCCTTTCTTATTTGTCGATGAAGTTATAAGTATTAATAAAGGAAGTGATATCCACGCAATCAAAAGACTAACAGGCGAAGAAGATTACTTTCGTGGACATTTTCCTAATAATCCAGTTATGCCTGGAGTAATTATTATTGAAGCTTTAGCCCAAGCATCAGGTATTTTAGGTTTTCAAACTATGAATAAGACACCTCAAGAAGGTTCTATATATGTTTTTGCCGGAGTAGATAAAGTTAGATTTAGAAAAAGAGTTGGCCCTGGTGATGATATTCATCTATATAGTAAAATTCTTAATGAAAAACGTGGTATTTGGAAATTTGAGTCAAGAGCAGAAGTTGATAATGAATTAGTTTGTTCTGCTACTATTCTTTGTGCAGATAGGCCTAATTAAATGGCATTTCATCCTACATCAATCATACATGACTCTGCTGTAATCCATGAATCAGTTGAAATTGGACCTTTTTGCTATGTAGGTGAGGATGTTCAAATAGCTGAAGGAAGTATACTTCTTAGTCATGTTGTAATTAAAGGACCAACAAGAATAGGAACTGATAATAAATTTTATCAATTTTCCGTTATTGGTGAGGCTACTCCTGATAAGAAATTTAAAGGTGAAAAGACTACCTTACAAATAGGTAATAACAATATCTTTAGAGAAGGGGTGACTATTCATCGAGGAACAGTTCAAGATAAATCAACAACTATCATTGGTAATGATAATTTATTAATGGCTTATTCCCATGTCGCTCACGATTGTATTTTGGGTGATAATAATGTTTTTGCTAATCATGCAGGAATTGCTGGCCATGTAATTGTTGGCAATTTTGTAACTATAGGAGCATTAACAACCATTCATCAATTTTGTAGGATAGGCGACTATTCCTTTGTAGGTATGAATACATCTATTACTATGGATATCCCAGCGTATATAAAGGTTGCAGCTGATCCAGCTAGAGTTATTGGTTTAAATACTGTTGGCATGTCTAGAAATAATATTTCAGATGACTCAATTACTATTATTAAAAAGGCTTATAAGCTTATTTATAAAAAAGGTTACAAGCTTGAAGATGCTTTAAGAAAGGTAGATAGATTAGAGAAGCCAGCCAGGCCAGAGCTTCAAGCATTTATTGATTCTATAAACTCTTCAGAACGGGGCCTTTTAAGGTAAGTGTTTAATAAACAAGATATTAAAATAGGTATTGTTATTGGAGAACACTCAGGTGATATATTGGGTTCAAGAATCATTGAATCTTTAAGCAAAGAATACAATATTAGCCTTATAGGTGTTGGCGGGCCCTTAACGCAAGGACAGGGATTAAAATCACTTTTTAATTTTAAAGACCTTCATGTTATGGGTATCATTGAACCTTTGATGAATCTTCGGAAACTTTTAAAGCATAGAAAATCACTTATAAATCTTTTTAGGAAAGAAAAAATTGATTTCTTTATTGGAGTTGATTCCCCTGATTTTAATATTCCAATTCATAAAGCTTTAAAAAAAGAAGGCTCTATTAAAACTATTCAACTTGTTAGTCCTTCTGTTTGGAGTTGGAGGCAAGGAAGATTAAAGCTTATTAAGAAATACATTGACTTAACTTTATGTCTTTTTAAATTTGAGCATGATTTTTATCAAAACCACAAAGTTGGAAGTTTTCTTGTGGGCCATCCTTTATCTGAGATTGAGATACCTAATAATGAATCTATTTTTAAACAATACTCACTTGATAACAATAAAAAATATTTAGCCATCCTTCCCGGTAGTCGCAGTTCAGAAATATCAAACATGATGCCTACTTACATCAATTTTATAGAAAGAGCAGTGGCTGAAAATAAAGATTTTCATTACTTAATTCCTGCTGCTGACAGAGCAATAAAAGAAAAAATTGTGGGATATATACAAAATAAAGACTTACCCATAACAATAGCTGAGGATTCGGCTAGAGATTTCTTATCCATATCTGATTACTCCATAGTAACTTCAGGAACAGCGACTCTTGAAGCAGCTATTCTTGGCGCTCCACCCATTATTTGCTATAAGACAAGTAGCATTAATTATTTTATTATTTCTAGAATGTTAAAAACTAAATTAATAGGATTACCCAACTTACTTTTATCTAAAAAAGTATTTCCAGAATTACTTCAATCTGAATGTACTTCAGAAAATATATTTAACTCTTTAAATTCATTGATTGATTCAGACACAATTCAGAGTGAGCTAGTAAAAATTAAACAGCATCTCCAAGGTGATGGATTTGATGCTGCAGCTAAAGCAATAATAAGTAATCTTTAAGTGTGTTAGTTGCAGGCATCGATGAGGTGGGAAGAGGTTGTCTAGCTGGGCCAGTTATGGCCGCAGTAGTTATCTTAAAAGAACCAGTTTTAGGGTTATGTGATTCTAAAAAATTATCACCAAAACAAAGAGAAATTCTTTCTGAAGTAATAAGAAAAAATTCTTTCTATGCTTTTGGTATATCAACACCTGAGGAAATTGATAGAATCAATATTCTCCAAGCATCATTACTTGCAATGAAGAGGGCCGTCTTAGGATTGTCTATAAAACCATCTAAAATTTTAGTAGATGGCATATATAAACCAGACATTAATTTTGATATGGAGGCTATAATCAAAGGAGATTCATTTATTAATGAAATAAGTGCCGCCTCTATAATAGCCAAGGTTGAAAGAGATAAATATATGACAAAAATTGATGCAAAATATCCAGGATATGGTTTTAAAGATCATAAGGGTTATGGAACTAAGTCACATTTCCAAATGATAAAAGAATTAGGCGTAACTGATATCCATAGGATGACATTTAAAGGAGTTATTTCTTGATTGAATCCTATTCACATTTAAGAATTGCATCAGAATATAGCATTTCTCATGGCTTAATAACCATTGATCAAATAGTTGACCAAGCTGTCAAAAACAATATGCCCTCCGTAGCATTAACAGATCACCTTAATATGTTTGGTCTTGTTAAGTTTTTTTTAAAAGCTGAAAAAAAAGGTATTAAACCTATCTCAGGCTCTTCCATTCGTGTTTTATTTGAAGGTGATGATTTTGCACATGAGTTACTTTGCTTAGCAAAAAATAATAGTGGCCATAAGAATTTAATGAAAGTTCTTTCTCAGTCACACAACAATACTAATTTCTCATCACCAATAATTACATTTGAAGAATTATGTTCTTTTAAGAATGATATTAAAGTTATATCTGGCGGAAAATCTAGTCACATTTTTGACTTACTAAGAAGAGGTAAAATTGAGGATGCAAGTGCAAAACTAGAACTCTTTCAGAGTGCATTTGATGAAGATTTTGTAATCGAAGTCCAAAAAACAAACAGAGCAGATGAGTTAGATTACATTGCAAATGTATTACCTCTAGCTTCTGCTAAAGGCATACCTGTTATTGCAACAAATGATGTTATTTTTTCAAATAAAGAAGATTACGATATTCATGAAACTAAAGTTTGTATAAATACTGGTAAAACCTTGAATGACCCAAATAGAGAAAAAAAGTTTTCTAACGAACAATTCTTTAAATCACAACAACAAATGTTTGATCTTTTTAAGGATAGTGATGAGTTTTTATCTAATACCTCTGAAATAGCAAAACAATGTAACGTTTCTTTTGAATCAAAAGGATATTTTTTACCTGAATACCCAGTTCCCAAAGATCATGACTTTAATAGCTATTTAAAAGATCTCTCTTGCAAGAATCTAGATAAATTAATAAAGACATTTGATGAAGATAAGAAAAATTTATATAAAGAAAGGCTTAATTATGAATTAACACAAATTAGCACGATGGGTTTTTCTAGTTATTTTTTAATTGTTTACGACTTTATAGAGTGGTCTAAAAATAATGAAGTTCCTGTTGGTCCGGGTAGGGGTTCTGGTGCAGGTTCATTGGTTGCATATGCCTTAGGAATAACAGCATTAGATCCAATAGAGCATGGACTGCTTTTCGAACGTTTTCTCAATCCAGAAAGAATATCAATGCCAGATTTTGATATTGATTTTTGTACAGAAAAAAGAGACTCAGTAATAGAATATGTTAGCTCAAAGTATGGAGCTGAATCAGTATCCCAAATAGTTACATTTGGAACAATGGCAGCTAGAGCTGTAGTAAAAGATGTTACAAGAGCGCTTGGCAAACCTTATGGGCTTGGTGAGAGAATATCAAAAATGATACCCTTTGTGCCTGGCATGACTTTAGATAGAGCAATAAAAGAACAACCTATATTTAAACAAACCATAAAAGATGATCCTGAAGTTGCTGAGGTTCTAGATCTTGCTTTCAAACTTGAAGGCATTGCAAGAAATGTAGGAAAACATGCTGGAGGTATTGTTATTGCCCCAGGAGCACTTTCTGATTTTTGCCCAACATATCTTGACAGGCAATCCTCAGCACTAATGACTCAATATGATAAGGATGATGTTGAAAAAATAGGCCTAGTTAAATTTGATTTCTTGGGTTTAAGAACTTTAACAGTTATTGACTGGGCTACTAAATCAATAAATAGTTTTTTAAAAGAACAATCCAAACCACCCCTTGATTTACACTCTATAAAATTAGATGACCCAAAGGTATTTGATCTTTTGTCATCTGGAAAAACCATGGCTGTCTTTCAACTAGAGTCATCAGGGATGAGAGATTTAATCAAAAGATTGAAACCAACAAAATTTGAAGAAATTACAGCTCTACTTGCTCTTTATAGGCCTGGACCTTTAGATTCTGGAATGCATGATCAGTTTGTTGATAGAAAACATGGAAAAGTTCCAGTTACATATCCCCATGAAATGCTTGAATCAGTTCTTTCAGAAACATATGGTGTCATCTTATACCAAGAACAGGTTATGCAGGCTGCCCAGGTCCTAGCTGGATTTTCATTAGGACAGGCTGACATCTTAAGAAGAGCAATGGGAAAAAAAGACGTTGCTGAAATGGAAACGCAAAGAGAAATATTTGTAGAAGGATGTGACAAAAAGAATATTAAAAAAGTAACAGCTGAGAAGATTTTTGATCTAATTGAAAAATTTGCAGGCTATGGTTTTAATAAATCGCATTCTGCAGCTTACGCTCTTCTTTCATACCAAACCGCCTATCTTAAAACTTATTATCCTGAACATTTTATGGCTGCAGTAATGTCTACTGAATTAGGCAATACCGATAAAATATATGCACTAACTGAAGAATGTAAAAAGCTTGATATTACCGTCTTAAGACCAAATATTCTTACAGGGAAGAAAAAATTTATTGTTAATAAAGATAATGCAATTGAATACGGCTTAGGAGGAATAAAAGGAGTGGCTGATTCCTTTATTACACATGTAAGTAAGGTCAGAAATAGTCATACATTTAAAGATTTATGGGATTTCACAAGAAATATTGATATTAAATTAGGAGGAAAAAAATCTTTAGAGGCATTATCTTTTGCAGGGGCTTTTGACTCAATTGCACCCTCCAGAAGTGTAGCAATTGCCTGTATAAGTGACATGTTGCAAGATGGTGGAAAAGCGATTGCATCTTCAGCCAGTTCTGGAGATTTATTTGCAATAATTGATGCAGATTTTAATCCTTATGAAAAATATACCAATATTGACGAATTAAATTTAGTAGATAAGTTAAATCTTGAAAAGAAATCATTAGGATACTATTTATCCGGTCATCCCGTTAAAGCTATTAAGGATAATATTGCTCCATTAAGATCTCATGAGATAGGCAATTTAAAAATTGACACAAAAAAAGCTCGTTTGGTATGTCTAATTAACTCAGTTCGACAAATTAAAGATAATAGAAATAAACCACTTACTTTTATCAATTTTGATGATGGCACTGGTGCAATGGATGGGATTATAACGAGTGATATTTTAGAAAACTGTTATTCTATTTTAAAAGAAAGTTCAATATTAGTTTTAAAAGGCACTATCGAGATAGATGATTATAGGTCTAAGGAGCTTGGAGATACAATGTTTAGAATGAGGCTTAAAGAAGTTAATTTGGTTGAGGATGAGCTGATATTAAAAGTTAATTCATTAATTATTAATGCAGAAAATAATTCTGAAAAATCTTTAGAAAAATTAACAAATAATCTCTCAAAAGTTCCGAAAGAGATTTGGGGTAGTGGAAGGTGTTCTATAAAGTTAAAAGTATTTAATAAAGAATCCGAAGCTATAATAGAACTTGGAGAAGAGTACCTTTTAAGGCCCTCTCAAGAAAATTTAAATATATTAAGGGATATATTTGGCAGTGATTCTATTAAAATATAAATTATGAATAATTCATTTCTTGATTTTGAAAAGCCTATTGCTGATATTCATGACAAAATCCAAGCACTTAAGGATATTGTTAGCGAAAGTCCGGAACTACTTCCTCAAATTGCTAAATTAGAAGAAGAAGAAAAAAATATTACAAAAAGAATTTATTCAAAATTATCAACATGGCAGACTGTCCAAGTTGCAAGGCATCCTAAGAGGCCTCATACCAGTGATTATATTGCTCGTATATTTTCAGATTTCGATGAGCTGCATGGAGATAGAATGTTCGGAGATGATTCGTCTTTAATAGGCGGCATTGGTTATCTTGATGAAAGTCCTATTGTCGTAATAGGTCATGAAAAAGGAAGGGATACTCAAGAGAAGGTTAAAAGAAACTTTGGAATGCCACAGCCAGAAGGCTATAGAAAAGCAAAGAGGTTAATGGAATTAGCAGAACACTTTTTATTACCTGTCATAACATTTATTGACACATCTGGAGCCTATCCAGGCATTGAGGGCGAAGAAAGAGGTCAAAGTGAAGCTATTGCAAGAAATCTTGCTGTAATGTCAGAATTAAAAACCCCCATTATTGTAGTTGTAACTGGTGAGGGTGGTTCTGGGGGCGCTCTTGCACTTGGCGTTGGTGATCACGTGTCCATGCTCGAGTATGCAACTTATTCTGTTGCCTCGCCTGAAGCTTGTTCTTCAATAGTTTGGAGGTCGTCAGAGCATGCAGCAGAAGCTGCAGAAGCAATGAAAGTTAATGCAAAAGAATTAATTAAAATAAATGTGATTGATGAAATTATAAAGGAACCTTCTGGGGGCGCGCATAGAGATTATGATAATGCTGCAGCTAATATCAAAGCTTCTCTCATTAATAACCTTCAAAAAATTGAAACCATAGAAATAAATAATCTTTTAGAAAGGCGTTATCAAAGACTTCTAAATATTGGCAAATAGATTTGTTAGATCTAAATACAATTTCAAACTATATTGATAAAAACAAAGCTGTATATGTTGCCTTTAGTGGTGGAATAGATTCAGTAGCACTACTTTATGCATGCTCATTATTAAAAAAAGATGGAAGATTAAATGAGCTTAGGGCAATTCATGTAAATCATAATTTATCTATTAATGCAAAGTTGTGGGAAGAACATTGTATTAATATTTGTAAAAAATTAGATATAGAATTAATCATTCATAATATTTTTATTGAAACTCATAAAGACGGATTAGAATCTGCTGCTAGAAAGGGAAGATATGATGTATTTAATAAAATAGTTAAACATAATGAACAATTACTATTAGGACATCATGCTGATGATGTAGCTGAAACATTATTATTTAGACTGTTTAGAGGTACTGGTATTGATGGCCTTCAAGGCCCTAAACCTAGAAGAAAAATAGGCGAAGGCACATTGATTAGACCTTTATTAAAATTTTCAAAAAAAGAATTATTAGATTTTATTACAACTAACGCAATTGACTATATTGAAGATGAATCTAACGAGGAATCGAATCAAGATAGGAATTATATAAGAAATAAAATTATGCCTTTAATACATGAAAGATGGCAAAATTCTGAAAAAAGAATTCAACTCACTTCTGAGCTTATTCAAGAGAAACTAGAAATATTCAATTCACTATTTATTGAAAAATATGCAACAATTTTAGTTAATAACCAAATCCCTCTAATAGAATTAAAAAAGTTAAAAGAAAATGAAGCTAAGGAATTATTTAGGTATGCGATTAATCTAAATAATATTGCCATGCCTAGTAAAAAAGTACTGGATGAAATAATGAAAACTTTCTACAAATCAAATCCTTCAAAATCATCTATCGTTAAATGGTCTAGATCAGATAAAGAGCAAAAGGGTGGGCTTATATGTTTTGAGCTAGATTTTATTGAAATAAATGGCATTGAATACTCTGGCATGATTAAAATTTGCCAAAGTTAAGCAATTACATATAATAATTTTACAAATTTAGGAAAGATTATGAACTTTGAAACAATTATATTAAAAAAAGTAAATCGTATAGGTGTAATTACTCTGAATAGACCAAAAGTTCTAAATGCTTTTAATGAGCAGCTTATTTGGGATCTTCAAGAAGCCACTAAAAATCTTAGAGAAGATGATGACATTAGAGTTGTAGTAATCACTGGAGCAGGTAAAGGCTTTACTGCTGGAGCAGATTTAACCGCATCAGAGTCAACATGGACTAGCACAAAAGACTCTCTTAATAGAGGTTTTTTACCAACCTTTAAAAATATAATGGAGATGCCAAAACCAGTGATTGGTGCCATTAATGGTCCTGCTGCTGGTATAGGAGCAGCTATAGCGATGGCATGTGACTTAAGAATTATGTCTGAAAATGCTTATATATTATCTGTATTTAGCAATATTGCCATAGTTCCTGATGGAGGTCTTTCATGGCTCCTAACAAGATATATGGGTTATACAAAAGCTTTTGAATATGCAATTGAAGCTAAGAAAATAACAGCAGATGAATGTATTAATTTTGGAATTGCTAATAAGAAAGTTTCATTAGAAGATTTAGAATCAGAAACAATGGCTTGGGCAGAGAAACTTGCCAAGAGAGCACCTCAATCTTTATCAAATACAAAAATGATTATGAGAAATGCACTAGAAAAAACATATTTAGAAACTTATGCCGAAGAGGCTGAAATTCAAAATAAAATTTTTGGTAATGATCAAAATAAAGAGGCTATAAAAGCTTTTTTTGAAAAAAGAGAACCCAACTTTGACTAGGCTTAAATTAATTTACTTAAGCCAACTATAATTGCTTCAAAAGAGGCTCTTGTTGTATTTGGATTAATTCCCACTCCCCAGCTTGTTTCCCCATCTTTTTCTAATTCAATATATGCAGCAGCTCTTGCATCTGACCCAGATGATATAGCTGACTGATGATAATCAGAAACCTTTATTTGAATATTTAATTTTTTACATAAACCGTTTATAAATGCATCTATTGGACCGTTGCCTAATCCAGATATCACAAATTCTTTTGAATCTATTAACATTTTTAACTCTAATTGATTTACATCATTTTGGGTTGAAGAAAGATGACTTATGTATGAATAATTATTTTTTGCAACTAAAAAATGATTGTGAAAAATATCCCAAATCTGAGTGCTACTTATTTCTTTTCCTGATTCATCAGCTAACTTTTGTATTTTTTGACTCATACTAATCTGAAGTCTTCTAGGAAGTGATACGCCATGATCTTTTTCTAATAAGAAGGCAACTCCACCTTTTCCAGATTGAGAATTTATTCTCACAACTGCTTCATAACTTCTTCCTAAATCTGCTGGATCTATTGGTAAATAAGGAACTGCCCAAATTGGATCATTGGAATCCTTCATAGCTTGAAAGCCTTTTTTAATTGCATCTTGATGAGAGCCAGAGAATGCAGTAAATACAAGATCTCCAGCATAAGGATGTCTTGGATGAACAGGTAGTTGGTTGCAATACTCAACTTCTCTCATTACAGAATTAATATTAGAAAAATCTAAATTCGGATCTATGCCCTGAGTAAGCATGTTGAGAGCAAGAGTAACAATATCAACATTACCAGTTCTTTCTCCATTTCCAAATAATGTACCCTCTACTCTGTCAGCACCCGCCATTAATCCAAATTCTGAAGCAGCAACAGCTGTTCCTCTGTCATTATGAGGATGAAGACTAAGACAAATACTTTCTCTATTTTTTAGATTGTTAGTCATCCACTCTATTTGGTCTCCATATATATTTGGAGTGGACATCTCCACAGTAGCAGGCAAATTTATTATGATTTTATGATCAGATGCATCCTTAAGAATTTCAGTTACAGCATCACAAACTTCTGCTGCATAGGGTAATTCAGTTCCTGTAAAACTTTCGGGAGAATATTCAAAACTCCAATCAGTATTTGGATTTTTCTCTGCAAGCTCTTTAATTTTTAAAGCACCTTGAACAGCAATTTTTTTAATACCATCTTTATCCTGCTTAAATACTACTTTTCTTTGAAGAGCTGATGTTGAATTATAAAAATGAACAATTGCTTTTGGTATATCTTTGAGAGATTCAAAAGTTCTTTCAATTAACTCATCTCTGGCTTGCGTTAATACTTGAATATTTACATCTGTTGGAATTTTTTTTGATTCTATAAGATCTCTTACAAAATCAAAATCTGTTTGAGAGGCAGAAGGGAATCCAACTTCTATCTCTTTAAATCCCAACTTACATAAAAGAGAAAACATTCTATCTTTTCTTTCTACGCCCATTGGCTCTATCAAGGCTTGATTACCATCTCTAAGATCAACTGAGCACCATATTGGAGATACATCTATTACTTTAGAGGGCCATTGCCTATCTTTTATATCAATAGCCTCAAATGGCTTATATTTATTGATTGGATTATCCATTATGCAATTGTAAGTGTTAAAATTTTTTTTATGGCAATTATTTCTTCTAAATCTTATTCAATCTTGTCAAAAATGGGTATTTCTTCGTATGAAAGAAGAAAAAATTTAGGCCAAAATATGCATAATGAGATTATTTTGCATAAAAGAGACAGTGTTTTAGCTATTCTCTCAAGCCCCCTCAAAGATTACCCTTTAGATGAACAAAGTTTATTCCTGTCAATAATGAAAACGATAACATCAGAGAATCCAGTGATAGAAGAGTCAATAAATTCATATAACCCTTTAGAAAAAAATAAGCTAAGTGCATTGATTATAGCTAAATCAACCTCAGTTAAAGGCATTATTTCATTTGGTATTGCAGTAGATCTTGCAGATAGTTTTATTCAAGCACCATGTCTAAAAACTATTATTGATAATCCGGCAGCTAAAAAACCTCTATGGGAAGATATTAAAAAAATATTTATTAACTAAAGTCTATATGCCTATTTCACTTATTAATAAAGAGCATCTTGATGCAATTCATGAAATAGACTTAAAGACTAACCCATCTCCATGGTCATTTGAGAACCTAAAATCCTCTATCGAGGTTGGTCATCAGGGGCTGGTATCTTTAAAAGACAATACAGTGATTGGATTTGCTATGTATTCTGCAATACCGCCTGAATGTCATATTTTAAATATTGCTGTTGATACAAAATATCAAGGAGCAGGCGAAGGAGCTCTTTTGCTTAAGTATGTAATTAAGCAATCAAAAGCTATGAAAATTAAAACAATTTACTTAGAAGTAAGAATAAGCAATCAGAAAGCAATTAATTTCTACGAGAGCTTTGGATTTGCTAGAGACGCAATAAGAGATAAGTATTATCCAGGTAACCCAAGAGAAGATGCGTTATTAATGTCTGTCTCAATATAATTAAATTATTTCTTTTATAGCTGCCTCAATCGTCTCAGGAGTTGTTGTAGAGCCAAACCTATCTAAAATGGCACCATCTTTACCTATTAAAAATTTAGTGAAATTCCACTTAACATTTTTAGTTCCGAGAATTCCAGGATAACCTTTAGTTAGAATTTTAAATAAAGGGGATGCATCTTCTCCATTCACCTCAACCTTGTCAAAAAGTTTAAATGAGACACTAAAGTTATTATCACAGAAAGCAGCTATCTCTTCATTTGTTCCACTTTCCTGAGCTCCAAACTGATTACATGGAAATGCAAGAATTTCAAAATTTTGATCCCTATATTTCTCATAAAGCTCTTGAAGTCCTTTATATTGAGGGGTGAAGCCGCATGCACTGGCCACATTAACAATTAATAAGGTCTTACCTTTGTAAGAATCCATATTTACAGTCTCTAGATTAATATCTTTAACTTCTACATCATAAATTGTTATCATTTCTTCCTTTTATTGATTCAAACTTGAGCTATTTTATTTCATTAAGATTATGAATAATAGTAAGAAACAATAGTTATTATTATTAGGCTGCATCTAATATCCAATATTTTATTTTTATGTAAGTTAAAATAAACAAAAAAATTATAATATAAATGGATATTAAATTTAAATGGAAGACATTTAACGAGCTTACAAATGATGAGTTATATGAGCTTCTTCATCTTAGACAAAAAGTATTTATTGTTGAACAAAATTGCCCTTATATTGATTCAGATTATGCTGATCAAAAAGCTTTTCATCTATTGGCTCTCAAAGATAATAAGCTCATTGGTTACTTGAGAGCATTTAGTCCAGGAATAAAGTATTTAGAATCATCAATGGGAAGAATTATTACTGCTATTGATCATAGAAAAGAAGGAATAGGCAACAAGATAACATCTGAGGGAGTTTCCTTTTTATTGGAAAAATATCCAGGAAATAATATTGTTATTTCAGCGCAACATAGATTGCTAAATTTTTATCATAATCTTGGTTTTATGGAAAGGGGAGATGTATATCTAGAAGATGATATTGATCATATAGAAATGTGTCTAGACTGCTCCAAGAGATGATAGAATTACATCTTTATATTTGAACTTATTAACAAAAATAGAATCTAAATAATATGCTAAGAAAATACCTTTCAATCTCTTTACTTGGTTTCCTAATAGTCGGCTGTGGCGGTGGATCTGGAGTGACTCCAATAACTGTTGAAGTTACTTTAGAATCAAGTGTCGAAACAGCTCAATATAACGAAACATATACAATTTCATGGGCTTCCAATGGAAGTCAATGTTATGCAAGTGGATCCTGGCGTGGTGAAAAAACTACATCAGGCACTGAAACTTTTACTGCAAAGACTAATGGTCCTGTCGGTTATGCAATAGAGTGCAGAAAGAATAATGTTTTTGCTCAAGCTCAAGCTGTGGTTACTTTAGAGAAAGATTTTTTTGATAGTTTAGATTTTAAGGACGAGGATGCGATTGAGATACTATCGATAGAGCATTCAAGTGGAGCTCGTCATAAAGTATCTAGTCACTATGTTGGTGATTTTAATAATGATGGAGCTCAAGATACGCTTATTGCATATAGACTTGATGAGCCAAGTGATAGCGCTGAAGCTCTTCATCCTAGATTTTTTCAGGTTCTTGGTGGAGCTGAAATCATTACATCTGAACTAATTGTTGAAGGCTGCACCTCTGGTGAAATGATTGCAACTGGTGACTTTAATTTAGATGGAATTCAAGATTTAGTTACTCTTCCTACAAAAACTATTAAGACCATATCCGGCGAAGCAGTTGATTCTAATATGTGCTATTTTCAAGGATCTGAATCTGGATTAGATGTTACTAACTGGAATTCTTCAGATTATGTAGATAACTCAACCAGTATTGATCTTAATAATTTTGCAGTAACTTCTGTAGACCCTGTTGATATAAGTGGTGATGGTTTTGTTGATTTATTACTTTGGGCGAAAGAGGGTGATGGTTCTTCAGCAGGACTCCCTTTTTATATTATTGCTAATACAGCTACTAATCCGTTTGTTCAGTTAAGCACAGAATTTGCTGAGCTTGATCCATATCTCGCAAGCACTGGATGCGCGCAGGATTTAGAATTTTTATGCAGTTGGAAAAACTTTTACGGCACATCCCAGATATATTTTGATGTTGATAATGCAATTGATTTAGTGGGATCAGCTTGCGAAGATGATCTTTCATCATGCACTTACACAAATTTTGTAGAAAGATATGAAGAGGGTAACGATTTTAAATGGTCTCTTTCTACCCCCGATGTTTTAACACCTTCAGTAAATTCAGGACAATCATATTCAAGAAAAATATCAATTGTAGATAATAATCAAGATGGCTACTACGACATTGTCTTGCTAGAAAATGACACGAAATTTTCAGTGTATGAAAGACAAGCTGAAGGAATGAGTGCCCAAGATAATGGAGACTTTCAAGAGCTACTATCCTCATCACTGAAATTTACTAATGATTGGATAATACTGGATCTAGATTTAGATAATGACTTTGACCTTCTTGCTCCAATAGATTGTGTTCAAGAATCGTGTACGAGCAAAATGTTTAGTGCATATCAAAAATCTTCATACGATACCGATGTTGCGACTTCTGCTGGTGATATTACTTTTACAGCAGCTGAAGGGTCAGCAATTCTAACAGTTAATCAAACTGCTCATGGGGCTAAGTTCTCTCAATTGGTTACATATAGTGGTGCAGAAGGCTTAGGTGGAAACATCACAGCTGAAATCCTCAATGGACAATTCACAATTACTTCAACCCCTTCTGATGACACTTATACGATCGAGTCATCTGCAGCAGCTAGTGCTGATGATTTGGGTAACGGCGGTACGGTTGTAGTTGGAACTTACGTGGAAACAAGCTACATATGGACTGAAGAGGATCTAACTTCGACAGTAAATTTTCTTGATAAGACTATTAATACTTTATGGCTAGATTCTAATGGAGATAACGACATTGATGCAATCTCAGTAACTGAATCAAGAAGCGTTGTTGCTGGTACAGACATCCCTGTAAGCTCAACTTACAAATTCTATCATCATCAAAATGATTCTTTAAGATAACTTATGCAGGTTGTTAGACTGGTAAAAAGTTCTGATCTTTATCAAGTTACAAAACTCATAAAAAAAACTGGAATTGGCATGACCACCATGCCCAAGAATAAAAAAGAAGTTCAGGAAAGAATTGAATGGTCTATAGCATCTGCAAATAAAAAATCTGCTAATCCAAATAAAGACACATACTTATTTGTACTAGAAAATGATAAAAAAATAATAGGAATCTCAGCGATATACACATCAGTATCTAAAGACAAGCCATCTGTATTTTTTAAACTAAAAAAAATTAAGCTATCTTCTACAACTTATAATTTTGAAAAAGAGGCTGAAACGCTGCAGTTACATCTTTTACACAAACCTTATTCTGAATTGGGCACTATCTTTATAGATTCAGCTTCAAGAGGAAGAGGTCGAGGATCTTTATTATCATTTGCAAGGCTTCAGCTAATAGCCTCTCATCAAGCTAGGTTTGATAAAAAGATTCTTGTAGAGATAAGAGGTTGGAAAGATAAAAATGGTAAATCATACTTTTGGGAATCATTTAGTAAGGCTTTTTTTAATTTAGATTTTTTTAGTATAGATAGATTAAGCTATATAGATAACCACTTTATAACTGAATCTGTTCCAAAATTTCCTTTTATGGTTGAGCTTCTTTCAAGAAGAGTTCAAAAAGTTTTAGGCAAACCACATCCAAATGCTATGCCTGCTCTGAGCATGCTTTCAAAGCAAGGCTTCAAATCTAATGGACTTGTTGACATTTTAGATGGTGGTCCTTGTATGGAGGTTCTTGCAAAAAATATACCAATCGTAAAATCTTCTATTAAAGTAAAAGTTGACGTAAAAAGATCAGTCAATTTTAGTAATTATGGATTCATAATTAACTTTTCTTTAGATAATTTTAGAGTTGTGAGAGAAAACTATAATTTAATTAATAGTAATACTATAGAAATTTCACAAAAAACCGCAAAAGCGTTAGAAATTTCTTCAGGTAGCGAAGTTAGAATTAATATTGAGAATGTTTGATGATATATATAAATGGTAAATGGACAGAAGGCAAAGGTGTTTCATTTACTAGTATTAGCCCACTTGATAATAAATTAATTTGGGATGGAAATTATGCGTCTAATTCACAAGTTCTAAGTGCTATTAATTCTGCACATGCAGCTTTTCCAGATTGGAATAAAAGAGGCTTAGATTCAAGACTAAAAATCATTCAAAAGTTTTATACCCTTCTTGAAATTAACAAGGAAAAAATAAAAGATCTAATTAAGCTCGAGACAGGAAAAGAGTTAGCGGATAGTCTTTCTGAAGTTGGAGCTTCTATCGCTAAATATAAAAACTCTTTAAATGCGTTTCACGAGAGAACCGGTAAGTCATCTAGCCCTTTAGGCAAAAATACGCAAATTACAAACCATAGACCTCATGGAGTTTTAAGTGTTATCGGCCCATTTAATTTTCCGTTCCATCTTCCAAATGGCCATATTACCCCTGCCTTAATTGCAGGAAATGTAATTATTTTTAAGCCGAGTGAGCATACACCTTTAGTGGGTGAATTGATGGTTCAATTATGGCATGAAGCAGGAATTCCAAATGGTGTCATTAATCTACTTCATGGCTCAAAAGATGTGGTTAGAAGCCTTGCTAAGCATCCCAAAACAAATGGTCTGTTATTCACTGGTAGCCATATAGCTGGAATGTCACTTAGTAAGTTAATGGCAAATTATCCTAATAAAATATTAGCCTTAGAATTAGGTGGAAATAACCCTTTAGTTGTTTGGAATACTAAAAAGTTAATTAAGGCATCTGAATTAATTTTTGAATCTGCATTTATTTCAACAGGTCAAAGGTGCACATGTGCACGCAGATTAATACTCTCTAACTCTAAATCATCAAAAAAAATTATTGAATTACTTAAAAAGAAATCAAAGCTTCTTTCATACAAAGAGACATCTAAAGATTATTTCTATGGACCATTGATATCTAAAACTGCTGTTAAAAATTTCATTGATTTTCAAAATTCTCTTATAAAAATAGGCGGTAAAATTATTCTAAGAGGTAGGCATATTAAATCTAAAGGTAATTATGTAACTCCATCGATAATAGATATGACTGGAGTAAAAAAGATTATTGATAAAGAGATGTTTGGACCAATGATCCAGATAAAATTTGTTGACACATTTCAAGAAGCTACTTATGAGGCTAATAATACTTCGTTTGGTCTTTCCGCTGGGCTTATTTCCGATAAAAAGGAACTTTTTAATAATTTTATTAATGAAGTTTCAGCTGGAATAATAAATTTCAATGCAACAACCACAGGAGCCTCAGGAAGCGCACCTTTTGGAGGTTCTGGTATGAGTGGAAACTTACGACCAGCTGGTTTTTATGCTGCTGATTATTGCGCATGGCCTGTAGCAAGTGTTGTTAACGACAATTTCTAGTTATGTATAGAGGCGAGTTAAATTTTGATGGTCTTATCGGTCCAACTCATAATTATTCCGGTCTATCTGAGGGGAACATAGCTTCTTTTAAGAATAGTAAAAAAACGTCTAACCCAAAAAAAGCCGCTCTCCAAGGTTTAGAAAAAATGAAATTATTGATTGATCTGGGTATACCTCAGGGTATATTTTTACCTCATGAAAGACCTTATTTGGAATCACTTCGAAAGCAAGGTTTTTCAGGAAGTGTGAATGATATTGTTTTATCAGCATCAAAGAATTCAACTTTACTACTAAATCAATCATATTCAGCATCATCTATGTGGGCTGCTAATGCAGCAACATTTTCTCCAAGTACTGATTCGGAAGATTCAATTGCTCACATAACACCTGCTAATTTATTTTCAATGCCTCACAGAAGAATTGAATCAGAGTTCACATACAGCCAACTTAATATGATTTTTAATAGTTCCCATTTTAAGATTCATAAACCCATTGATCCATCTGAGCTTATGGGCGATGAGGGGGCTGCTAACCATTTAAGAATATCCAGTCACCATCTAGATAAAGGTATCCAAATATTTGTATATGGAAGAGATTCCTCTGAAACCAATCTAAATTTTGTAGCTAGGCAGACAAAAGCAGCATCTGAATATATTGCAAAATCCCACCAACTAGATGCAGATAAAACTTTTTTTCTAAAACAGAATATAGAAGCTATCAATAGTGGAAGTTTTCATAATGATATTGTTAGCCTATCAACTGAAAATGTTTTTATTTATCATGAGAAGGCATTTGCAGAGAGCAAACATGAGATTCAAAAAATAAAAAATAGCCTTAAAGATATCAATGAATTATTTTTTATAGAAATCACTGAAAAAGAAATTCCTCTTGATGTATTGGTAAGCTCCTACTTGCTTAATTCTCAACTTGTTTTAAATTCTAATGGAAATATGACTTTTATCATGCCAAGCGAAGTAAAGAATTTTTCTGAATGCACTAAATGGCTTGAAAAGATTAAAACCCATTCACCTATTCAAGATTTAAGATATGTGGATATAAAGCAAAGCATGATGAATGGCGGAGGGCCTGCATGCTTAAGGTTTAAAATAGTTGTTAATGAAGATGAATTTAATAATATAAATCCTAATTTTCTGCTTAATCCATCACTACTAGTTAAGCTAGAGACTCTTATTAATTCATCTTATAGAGACAATCTAGATATTAATGAACTAGCAGACCCGGACTTGGTAAATGAAAGTTATACAGTGCTTGATGAGCTAACTCAGATATTTAATACTGGTAGTATCTATAACTTTCAAAAAGCATAAAAGCTTTTATTATTCAATAATCTGTTTATTAAATAGTAGTGTATGAATTTCTTCAGTAATAAAGGGAGCAAAAGGATGCATCATTACTAAGATCTTTTGAAGCATAGGCCTTAGATTATTGGTATTACCCGTTTTCTTACATTCCTCAATATAAATATCACAGAATTTACTCCAAAAGAATTCATATACCTCATTTACAGCGAAATCTAATCGGTATTCTTGGATATTCTTTTTAATTTTTTTAGATGATTTATTAAATTCCTCTTCAATCCAATTGTCGATATCATTAGAGGGTGTAAATATTTTATTACCAGCTGGATATCCATTTATAAATCTAGCAGCATTCCATATTTTTGTGCAAAAATTTCTATACCCTTTAAGTCTACCTAATTCAAAACTTATATCCTTAGTGTGAGTTGCCAGAGAATAGAAGGTCATTCTTAATGCATCTGTTCCATAGGATTCAATTCCATTTGGAAACTGATTTCTAGTTTTTTTCTCAATCTTTTCCGCTTTTCCTTCCTGCATAAGATTTGATGTTCTTTTTTCTACTAAATCGTCTAAAGAAATACCATAAACCAAATCAAGTGGATCAATTACATTACCTTTAGATTTTGACATTTTTTGACCGTTCTCATCTCTTATTAGGCCTGTAACATATACATCTTTAAAGGGAATTTGGTTTGTGAACTCAAGACTCATCATCATCATTCTTGCAACCCAGAAAAAAATAATATCAAAACCAGTAACAAGAAGTGATGTTGGGAAATGCTTGTTATAGTCTTCTGTATCATTAGGCCACCCCATCGAAGCAAAAGGCCATAAACTTGAAGAAAACCATGTATCTAAAACGTCATTATCTTGAAATAACTTTCTATTATCTAATTTATAATGATTCCTTGTTTCTATTTCGTCATAACCAACATAAACATTTCCATCTTCATCATACCAAGCTGGTATTCTATGACCCCACCAAATCTGCCTACTAATACACCAATCTTCAATATTATCCATCCAATTAAAGTATGTCTTAATCCAATTTTCAGGGTGGAACTTAATTTCACCTTTATGAACCGCATCATTTGCTTTTGCAGCCATTTCAGCAGTTTTAACATACCACTGATGACTCAGTTTAGGCTCTATAACAACATTAGATCTTTCGCCTCTAGGGACGCTAATATGATACTTCTCTTCTTTTTCTAACAGCTCTAATTCATTTAACTTTTCAATAACAAGTTTGCGAACTTTAAATCGATCTAGATTATTAAATGGTTCAGGTACATTGTCATTTGACCAAGCATCATCATTAAAAATATTAATAGGTTTAAAATCGCTAGCGGTAGTTGAAATTTTTACTTCGCCATCATCTTCATATAAAGCATATTTTTTCCCTATTTCGTAGTCATTGAAATCATGACCAGGTGTTATTTTTAAACAACCAGTTCCAAATTCAATATCTACATACTCATCACCAATAATAGGCAGCTTTCTTCCAACAAATGGCAGGATAACGTTTTTTCCAATTAGTGATTTATATCTCTCATCTTTAGGATTCACAGCAATAGCCATATCACCAAACATAGTTTCAGGTCTTGTTGTTGCAACAGTAAGGTATTGAGTTGAATCCTCTATTGGGTATTTTATATGCCAAAGTAGGCCATCTTTTTCTTGCCTAACAACCTCAAGGTCAGATACAGCAGTTTTTAGAGCGGGATCCCAATTTACAAGCCTATAGCCTCTATAAATTTTATTTTTTCTATGAAGCTCAACAAAAGCCTTAATTACAGCTTCGTTAAAACCATCATCTAAAGTAAAGCGATATTTATCCCAATCAACCGTTGAACCAAGTCTCTTGATTTGTGATTTAATTTTTTCTTCAGAATAATTTTTCCAAGACCAAACTTCTTCTAAAAACTTCTCTCTTCCTAAATCATTTCTAGTAATTTCTTTTTTTGCTAGATTATTTTCAACAACCATTTGCGTAGCAATTCCAGCATGATCACTTCCAACTTGCCAATGAGCATCTTTACCAGACATATGATTGTATCTAGTATAAAAATCCATAATAGCGTACTGAAAGCTATGACCCATATGAAGAGTCCCTGTAACATTTGGTGGCGGAATGACCTGTGAGAAAGAATCTTTTGAATCTTTATTTTCAACCTTTCTTTCAGACCAAATCTTTGCCCACTTTTCCTCAATCTCAGTAGGGTAATATGTCTTATCCATAGCTTTTAAAAGATATTTTTTACTTCAATCTTTTACTTAGTAGCAATTCACTTAAAAGAGGAACAGGTCTTCCAGTTCCAGCTTTAACAGGAGAGCTATAAGATGCGGTTGCAGCAATATCTAAATGCGCCCACTTATAGTCATTAGTAAATTTAGATAAAAAGGCAGCAGCATGAATGGTTCCAGCCTCTCTACCTCCACCAATATTTGCTAAATCAGCATAATCAGTTTTTGTGCATGATTGATGTTCATCCCATAATGGAAGCTCCCATGCTCTATCACCAGATTCCTCACCTGCATCAACAATCATATCTGCAAGGTGTTGATCATTTCCCATGACTCCACTTGCATGTCTTCCTAAAGCTACCACTACAGCACCTGTTAACGTGGCCATGTCAATTACGTAAGAAGGCTTATACTTGCCAACAAATGTAAGTGCATCACATAAGACCAATCTACCTTCAGCATCAGTATTTAATATTTCTATAGTTTGACCAGACATTGAAGTTACAACATCACCAGGTTTGGTTGCTTTGGCTGAACACATGTTTTCAGCACATGCCATAACACCAACAACATTAACTTTTGCATCAAGCCTTGCGAGTGTCGACATGACTCCAAAGACAGTAGCAGCTCCACACATATCCCATTTCATCTCATCCATGCCTTGAGGTGGTTTCAATGAGACCCCACCTGTATCAAACGTAATGCCTTTTCCGACAAGTGCAACAGGTTTATCGGATGGATTTCCACCCTTATACTCTATGACCATCATTCTTGAAGGCTCATCACTTCCTCGACCTACTGATAAAAAGGATCCCATCTTCATTTTCTCAAGATCATTTTCGTTAAAAGATTTAATTTTTAATTTAGGAAAATCTTTCTTCATTGCTTTAACTTTCTTCTCAATAATTCTTGGAGTGCAATGATTAGCAGGTAAGTCACCTAAATGCTTAGCTGTATTCACTCCCTCACCAATAGCAAAACCTTTTTTAGCAGCTTGCTTGGCTTTAGTTAGGTTAGCTCCAGCTAGACCAGTTGTTAAAATAACAAGATTTTTAAGAGTGGGTTGTTTGGCAGTTTTATTTTTAGTTGCTGAGAAAATATAAACATTTGATTCAATGGTTTTAGCTACCATTTCAATTAACCAATTTTCATCTTTTCCTTCAGGATAAACATTCCCACACATAATTGATAAATCTTTTGCTTTTAATTTATTAGCTGATTTAGCAATTGTTTGATAGGCAGAAAGCCATTTGTGGATCGGCGTATCTTTTTTAAGACCTTTTACCAATAAAATACTCTCAGCTTTAGTTCCAATAACTTGAGGCAAGAGAACTGAACTTCCATCATCCTTAAGATGACTTGAGATTGATTTTGAAATGTAACCTTTAGAAGCTTTATCTAACTCCTTAAAAGCAGCGTTGTTTTTTGTATCCTTATTAACCATTACCACAAGCATTGAAGAATTTAGTGTCACTAAATTCGTTGATGTTGTATCTTTTACTAAAATATTACTTAGAACTTTATAAGCCATTTA
>CAYFJC010000010.1:0-9157 GCA_964343355.1 uncultured Gammaproteobacteria bacterium
TTTAAACAACTAAAATCTAAGCTTTACGAGTTAGAATTACAAAAACAAAAAGATGAACAGCAAGTATTAGAAGATAGTAAGTCTGATATTGGATGGGGTAATCAGATTAGGTCTTATGTATTAGATCAATCAAGAATTAAAGATCTGAGAACTAACCTCGAATCAGGTAATACAACTGCAGTACTAAATGGTGATCTTGACGATTTTATGAAAACAAGCCTTAAGGAAGGGGTATAAATGTCAGAAGAAAATATAGGTGGCGAAGAAGGAATTATTGAAGAAAGAAGGAAGAAACTTGAGCTTTTAAGAGAGAAGAAGCAGGCCTATCTGAACAATTTCTTTAAGGAACATTATGCTGCAAACTTATCATCTGAATACGTTTCCTTTTCTAAAGAAGAGTTAGAAGAAAAAAATATAACAGGGATTTCTATAGCTGGAAGAGTTGTTCTTAAAAGAGTAATGGGTAATGCAAGCTTTGCTACCGTAAGAGACTCCAGTGGAGATATTCAAATTTATGTGAGTAAAAATACAGTAGACCAAGATATCTATGAAGATTTTAAGACATGGGATTTAGGCGATATTATCGGAGTTGAAGGCAAGCTATTTAAAACTAGAACCGATGAATTAACCATTGAAGCTTCAAATATTATTTTACTAACTAAGTCTATAAGACCAATGCCGGATAAGTTTAAAGGTTTAGCTGATATTGAAACAAGATACAGACAAAGATACTTAGATTTAATGAGTAATGAGGAATCCAAAAAAGTATTTATGGACAGAACTAAGGTAGTCGAATCTATGAGAACTTCATTAAAGGATAGAGACTTTATAGAAGTTGAAACTCCGATGATGCATCCTATTCCAGGTGGAGCAGTAGCAAGACCTTTTATAACCAAACACAATGCTTTGGATAGAGATTTATATTTAAGAATAGCCCCTGAGCTATATCTAAAAAGACTTTTAGTGGGCGGCTTTGAAAGAGTTTTTGAAATAAATAGAAGTTTTAGAAATGAAGGACTTTCAACAAAACATAATCCAGAATTTACTATGCTTGAATACTACGAGGCATACTCATCTTTAGATAGAACTATTTCTTTTACAGAAGACATGATTAAAAAAGCTGCAGAAGAGATTAATAACTCCTTGCAACTTCAGTGGGGTGAAGATTCTATAGATGTATCAAAATTTAGAAAGGCAAGTCTATCTGATCTTGTCTTAGAAGAAAATTCAAAATTAACAGAGAGTGATCTTAAGGAAATGGGCGGTAAAAAGCTTTTAGAGCTTTTTGAAGAAACTGTGGAAGGTAAACTTATTCAGCCAACATTTGTAATAGGATACCCCGTAGAAGTTTCGCCTTTATCTAGAAGAAACAATGAAAATCCAGATATTGCAGATAGATTTGAACTATTTATAGGTGGCAAAGAAATAGCAAATGGATTTTGCGAGTTAAATGATCCAGACGATCAAGCTGAGCGTTTTAAAGAACAGGTAAAAGCTAAAGACGCTGGGGATAAAGAAGCCATGGCTTATGATGAAGATTACGTTATAGCGTTAGAGCATGGAATGCCACCTGCTGTAGGTGTTGGAATAGGAATAGATAGATTGGTTATGCTTATAACTAATCAAAATTCAATTAGAGATGTTCTATTATTTCCTCAGATGAAGTCTTAATATAATTACCATCTAAATTTATCAAAATTCTCAGGATTAGCCCAACCTTTTGGATTATTCCAGTCTCTTTTATTGTTATAAGTCTTTAAGTTATAAGCAAAGATACATAATCCAATTTTCTTATTTTCAAATTCTTTTTGAAAACCTAACTTTAAAAGGTCTGAACTATCGATAGATTTATTTTTGTTTGATTGAAAAACAATAATTTTCTGGCTTAAGAGATTTTTAATAATTCCAATATCAGATATATTGAATTTTGCATCATCGAGCACAGCATAAAGGTCGCTTTGTAAGCTTAAATGATTATCAACAGAAGGCTGAATGTATAACTGATCTAGTTTTTTCTTACTAAGAATTTTAACTAAATTAGATGAGTCTTGTGAGGTAATCAAGCTAATAGAATTACATTCTTCTCCATCAACAACATCAGCTAAGAAATCTTCAATTAATTTATTCTGAGCAGTGATCACAAAAGATGTTTTACAGCCTCTCTTTCAGATTCAAGTTCAGCAATTGATATAGCAAACTTCTCTTTAGCAAATTCAGAAAGAGTTATATCTCTAATAATCTCTACCGATCCATCTTCCATTGTCATTAGTGGATATCCACAAATTAAACCCTCTGGAACACCGTAAGCTCCATCACTTGCTACGGCAGCACTAAAGCAGTCTCCGGCTTCTGTAGTGTTCTCACAAGCAATTATTGTATCCAAGGCAGCTTTTGCTGCAGAGGTGGCTGAGGAGGCTCCTCTTGCATCGATTACTGCTTTTCCTCTCTGTTGAACTGTTGGTAGAAAATCATTCTCAACCCAATCCATATCGTTAATAACAGATCCCACTGAATCATTATTAACATATGCATTCTCAACATCAGGATACATAGTAGGACTATGATTTCCCCAAATAATCATCTTTTTAACGTTTGCTATAGAGCAACCAACTTTCTTAGAAATTACTGATTTAGCTCGACTCGAATCCAGCATGGTCATTGCCATCCATAACTGAGTATCGATACCTGAAGACTTTTTACCTATAAGAGCATTAGTGTTTGCTGGATTACCAACAACTAAGATTTTGGCATCAGCTTTTCCATATTTCCCTACCGCTTCTCCTTGAGCAACAAAAATACCACCATTAATCTTTAAAAGATCAGATCTTTCTTCTATTTTCTTGCCCTCATAGACAATTCCTCTAGGAATACTTCCTACCAATAAAAACCAATCAGCATCTTTTGCAGCTTCAGAAAAATTATCTGTATAGGTAACATTTCCCATATGAGGAAAAGAGGAGTCTTCTAATTCCATAACCACTCCTTCAAGTTTACTTACAACTTGAGGAATCTCAACTAGAACTAAATCAACAATCTTGTCACCAAATGTTTTTCCATCTACTAATCTAGGTATAAGTGAATATGCTATTTGACCTGCAGCGCCTGTAACAACAACTTTAACTCTTGAATTCATTATTTTTTCCTTAATTTCCGAATTATTTATGCACTAATTATAGTCCTAAATGTAAGATTTAAACGCGGCTTCATTAATTTTTTTGACTTTTTTATGCAATGTTTCCAGTATTTTTGAGTTTCACCATCCATAACAATTAAAGAGCCATGAGACTGGTCTAAAGAGAAAGATATATCTTCATTTTTATGTTTAAAACACAGGGGTCTTTCTTGTCCTAAGGATACAGAAGCTATTGCTGAATCTTTGCTTAGCATCGACTCATCATCTGAATGCCATCCCATACTATCAGATCCATTTCTATAAAAATTAGCTAGTACTGAATTATATTTTTGCGATGTTATGTCTTCAATCTTATTTTTAATTTCCAATAAGGTTGGATGCCAATTATTTCTTTCTAGCATTTTCCCAGAGTATTTATAATTACAGCCTTCATCTGCATACCAGCATTGCAATCGTGGTATTTTTATATCCTTACCAAATAATTTAATTTCTCCCTCAAGCCAATTTAATTCATCTAATGAAGATTCTAGCCATCTATCAGCCTGATCTTTTGTAAAAGAATTCCCATAGTTTTTTATCGAGAGATTAGGGTATTTAAATATATTCTTATGCATTAATATAAAATGAATTAAAAAGATCAATATTATATTTTATGAAGCAAATTTTTGATATTCCATTAAATAGAAATAATACCTGGAGTACTAAGTGGGATCTTTACAAGGATAAAGATATTATTCCTCTTTGGGTTGCTGATATGGACTTTAAGTCTCCTAATATTGTTGAAGATGCTTTTAAAGAGAGGATTGAGCATGGTGGATATGGCTACACGGAAATACCCCCAGAACTCAATAAGGAAATCATAAATTCCTATAAAAAAAATAACTGGCTTATCCAAGAAGATTGGATTGTATGGCTTCCAGGACTTGAGACTGTTATTCACCAAATCTATAATCTTATTATGGATACTCAATCTGTAATTGTTCCTCGGCCAATATATCCACCATTTTTAAATGCAGCCAAGCATAGTAATAAGAAGATAATTTTTCATGATCTAGAAAAAGTAAATGGAAGATTAGTTTATAACCTTGAAAAGCTTTCTAAAGAAGCTGAAGAAAATTCATGGCTTATGTTTATTAATCCGCATAATCCTGGAGGTACAGTTTTTTCTAAAGATGAATTAGAGGATTTAGCTACAATAATAAATAAAAAAAATATGTATGTATTATCTGATGAAATTCACTCTGATTTTATCTTAAATTCTGATGATCGGCATTTGCATATAGCGTCATGTAAAGATATGACAGACAGAGTTATTACCATTAATTCACTATCTAAAACATTTAATATTGCAGGATTAAATTGCGCTTTCTCAATAATTCCAAACCCTGTAATACGTAAACAGTTTCAAAATGTATTAAAAGGACAGACTCCATCGCCAAGCATCTTTGGCCTGATAGCAACCCTAGCTTGTTTAAAGGATGGAGAGGCATGGAAAAATAATCTTTTAGAATACTTAAATAAAAATAAAGATTTTTTACTTGAAGAATTATCTCCTAGAGAAGATATAGAAATTATAGAACCCAGAGGAACTTACCTGCTTTGGTTTAAGGTTTTAAACTTCAATAAGGCTAATCTTCAACAGCATTTTGAAAATTTTGGAGTCGGCTTATCTGATGGCAAAGATTTTGGAAAGCCTGGCTGGATGAGATTAAATTTTGGTACAAATCTAGAGCTCTTAACTAAGGCGATACCTAGGATTCATAAAGCTTTGGATGATCTAATATAATGAGTGGTGTACTAATAATCGGCTCAGGTCATGCAGGGTGCAGTACTGCAATAAATCTTAGAAGATCTGGATATGAAGATAAGATCACCATGTTTTCTATTGAAGATGAATACCCTTATCACCGACCACCTCTTTCAAAGAAATTTTTTAAAGGCGATAGTTTAAAAAAAGATATCTTAATAAAAAGTGAATCTTTTTATTCAGATAATAATATTGACTTAAAAACTAATACAGAAATTACACAAGTAAATATAAAAGAAAAATATATAACAACATATACAGGAGATCGCTATGAATTTTCCTGCCTTGTTTTTGCTACAGGCTCGTCATCAAGAGTTTTTCCTGCCGCCACATATCCAGGAGTAGATATTTACTACTTAAGAAATATAGCAGATGTTAATTGTATAAATAACTTACTCAAAAATTCCAAAAAACCTTTATTAATTGGAGGAGGGTATATAGGGCTTGAGCTTGCAGCATCAATGCAAGAAATGGGCTTATCTGTATCAATTATTGAGCAAGAAGACAGATTATTAAAAAGAGTTACAGCACCAGTTATGTCTAAATTTTATAAAGATCTCCATGAATCAAGGGGTGTAAAAATATTCTGTGATCAGAGTGTAGAAACTATAAATAAAATAGATCATAAGTATGAGGTTTTAACCAATAACGGTATCTCGATTAGTGCTGATTTAATAATTGCTGGAATAGGCGCTATTCCTAATAGCAAACTTGCAGAAGATTCTGGAATAAAGTGCAAGAATGGAATTATAGTTGATCAATATTGTAGAACTAACGTGCCTTATGTATTTGCTGCTGGTGATTGTGCAAATGCATTCAATGATCTTTATGGATACGCCATGAGGGTTGAAAGTGTTCCAAGCGCTAATGCTCATGCTAAAGTTATTGCATCTTCCATTATTGGCAATGAAGTGACGAATAGAGAATTGCCATGGTTCTGGTCTGATCAGTATGAATTTAAACTTCAAATGGCTGGTTTATCAGATGAATATGATGAAATTTATATTCATGGAAAGATAGAAGATAACTCGTTTATGGCATGCTACGGTAAAGAGGGTAGTTTAATAGCAGTAGATTCTGTTAATATGCCTAAAATTTTTAATAATTATAAAAAAGCTTTATCTAATAGCATGAGGCTATCAATGGACTTAGTTAAGGATCCTAATTTCGATCCTTCCTCCATTTTTTCAGCTTCATATTAATTATATTTGGAGAATAATATGAGTATAAGATTTGATGATCAGGTTGCAATTGTTACAGGTGCAGGTGGCGGAATTGGAAAAGAGCATGCTTTAGAGCTTGCAAGAAGAGGCGCCAAAGTTGTTGTAAATGATCTTGGCGGAAGTGTTGACGGAAGTGGAACGAGTGATGCTGCTGAAGCAGTGGTTCAACAAATCAAGTCAGAGGGTGGAGAGGCGATGGCTAATGGAGCAAGTGTTACAGACTTACCCGCGATTCAAAGCATGGTTAAAGATGTTATGGATAAATGGGGAAGAATTGATATCTTAGTTAATAATGCTGGAATTCTTAGAGATAAAAGTTTTCATAATGTAACTTTAGAAGATTTTAATTTAGTCATGGATGTTCATTTTCAAGGAACTTTAAATTGTACACATACGATTTATCCAATTATGAGAGAGCAGGGTTATGGAAGAATTGTATTTACAAGTTCTTCAAGCGGAGTTTTTGGTAATTTTGGTCAAAGTAATTATGGTGCAGCCAAGATGGCTATGGTTGGCTTAATGAATACACTTAAAATTGAAGGCCAAAAATATAATGTTTTTTCAAATTCAATTACTCCTGTTGCTTATACAAGAATGACAGAAGGCTTAATTCCTGAAGATTTTGGTAAAAATATGCAACCTGAGTATGTTACTCCAGCTGTTATTTACCTCTCGAGTGATCAAGCTCCAAATGGCGCCATCATGTCAGCTGGTGCTGGAGTTTTCTCAAGAATATTTATTCATGAAACTATGGGTGTATCTCTTGGAACAGGTGAAGACATGACAGCAGAAAATATTGCAGCTAATTGGGATAATATTTCCAATATGGATGATGCAAGGGCTCTGCAAAATGGTGGTGAGCAAACCATGAAAATATTTGAATTAATTAATAAAGAATAAAAAATCTTCTTTCAATTCAATGCATATAATGACTTATGTGCATTGAATAACTTTGTAGTTTTAGCCAACTATTGAATAAATCACTATAAAGTGAAGAATTGCTGCTACAGAAACTAGCACATGAAAAAATTCATGATATCCAAAATACTTAGGGCTAAAATCTGGAAACTTTAATCCATAACTAATAGCTCCAACTGAATAAATAGTCCCACCAGCTACCGTTAAACTAAAGTTAGTAAAACCCATAACCGATGATAAGACTGATAGATATGGAATAGCTATATATCCTGCAATAAGATAAATTCCAGCTCTCATTAAGCGAGGTATATTGGTAAACAGGAATGTTTGAAGTATACCAATACCTGCAACTGCCCACATTATTACAAGTAGCTGCAATCCTAGATTTTCAGGTAATACAAGAAGACATATTGGGGTAAAACTTCCAGCAATCATTATAAAAATTGATGAGTGATCCAATCTCCTCATTAATTTTAAAACCTTAGGTCTCCAGTTAACTCTATGATACAAAGCGCTGAATCCAAACATCATAAAGATGCCTATTGAATAAACAATTGTAGCTAAAAGTTCAGTAGAATTTGTACTTTTATTGATTAGTGGAATACACGCACCAATCGAGATAAAAAACATCCATTCGTGAAAATAGCCCCTTAATAGGGGCTTTCTCATATGATATTTCACTATTCCCAGTTAAGAGCTCCACCCACTTGATACTCAGTAACTCTAGTTTCGAAGAAATTCTTTTCTTTTCTTAAGTCAATGATCTCTGACATCCAAGGGAAAGGATTGGTTACGCCTTTAAACTCTTCCTCTAGTCCAATTTGAGTAAGTCGTCTATTTGCTATAAATTTAAGATATTCTTCCATCATGGCTGCATTCATACCCAATACACCTCTTGGCATAGTATCCCTTGCATACATAATCTCTAACTCTGTACCTTCTAGGATCATTTGAGCAGCTTCTGATTTCATTTCTTCATCCCACAAATGAGGATTTTCAATTTTAATTTGATTGATAACATCAATACCAAAATTAACATGCATAGACTCATCTCTTAAAATGTATTGGAATTGTTCTGATGTTCCTGTCATTTTATTTCTTCTTCCCATTGACAGGATTTGTGTAAATCCACAGTAAAAGAAAATACCCTCAAGCACACAATAAAAAGCAATTAGATTTTTTAGTAGCTGTTTATCTGTTTCTTCTGTACCAGTTTTAAAATCTGGATCAGATATCTCTTGCGTATACTTCAGTCCCCATGAAGCTTTTCTTGCAACACAAGGTATTTCTCTATACATATTAAAAATCTCACCTTCATCCATTCCAAGGGACTCTATGCAATACTGATAAGCATGAGTATGAATAGCTTCCTCTAAACTTTGCCTAAGAATATATTGTCTGCACTCTGGATTAGTTATTAATCTATAAAGAGCTAACACCAGATTATTGGCCACAAGTGAGTCAGCTGTTGAAAAGAATCCTAAATTTCTTTTAACAATAGTTCTTTCATCTTCAGTTAATCCATCCTCAGATTTCCATAAGACAATATCACTAGTCATATTTATTTCTTGAGGCATCCAATGATTAGCACTTCCGTCAAGATATTTTTGCCATGCCCAGTCATACTTAAAAGGCACCAACTGATTGAGGTCAGCTTTGCAGTTAATCATCATTTTTTGATCAACCTGAACTCTTTCACCCATCATTTCGTCAAGCTCTTCTATTCCAGCTGCTTCATCTAAATTTTTTACAGCCTCTCTTGCTTTCTCAGCTCTTGAACCTTCTTCAATTGCTTTACTTGCATAGTTCTCGGGCCCATCATCTTTTATTGCAACAGGAGCAGGCTCTGCTACTTCCTGAGCAGGCGCAGGTGTTGCTACAACTATTGCCTCAGTAACACTTGGCGGCGCTATATTCTCTTCTTTACTATATTCATCCCAATTTAACATATTCTTTTTCCTTTAATTATTGACATGCCTCACACTCTGGATCATCCAAAGAGCAGGCTGTAGGCACTGGAGCTGGAGCTCCTAGTTCTGGTTGTGGAGCAGATGCTCCTAGTTCTGGTTGTGGAGC
>CAYFJC010000010.1:9257-30245 GCA_964343355.1 uncultured Gammaproteobacteria bacterium
TTGTGGAGCTTTTTCTTCACCTGAGCTAACGGCATTTAACTTCCCTTGTTGTACAGTTGATTTTTCAGTTGACGTGGCAGCGATTGATCTTAGGTAGTAGGTAGTTTTTAAACCTGAGTACCATGCCATTCTGTAAGTAATATCTAGCTTTTTACCATCTGCATTTCCTATATATAGATTTAATGATTGACCTTGATCAATCCATTTTTGCCTTCTACTTGCTGACTCGACAATATATCTTGGCTCAACTTCAAATGCAGTTGAGAAAAGCTTTTTAATATCATCAGGTATTCTAGATATTTGAGATAAACTTCCTTCATAATATTTAAGGTCATTAATCATAACTTCATCCCACAAGCTTAAAGCTTTTAGCTTACTAACTAGGTGTGGATTCACAATTGTAAATTCACCTGACAAATTAGATTTAACATATAAATTTTGATAGGTTGGCTCAATTGATTGAGTGACTCCTGTTATATTTGAGATAGTTGCTGTAGGAGCAATCGCCATAACATTGGAATTCCTCATTCCTTCTGAAACCACTTTCTTTCTTAATGTATCCCAGTCCAGAGTTTCTGATCTATCGACATTCAAGTATTCATTTCCTCTGTTTTCAGCCAATATTTCAATTGAATCTTTTGGTAAGATCCCTTTACTCCATAAAGACCCTTCAAATGTTTCATATTTACCTCTTTCTGTAGCTAGATCTGAAGACGCATTAATTGCATAGTAACTAATTAACTCCATACTTTTATCTGCGAAATCTATAGCCTCGTCACTACAATATGCAATATCTTGCATATATAAAGCGTCCTGGAATCCCATCATTCCTAGACCTATTGGTCTGTGCTTGAGATTAGAATTTCTGGCTGTTTCTACAGAGTAGTAGTTAATATTTATTACATTATCCAGCATTCTTATGGCTGTTGAGACTGTACGTTTAACCTTCTCTTCATCAAGAACGCCATCTTTCATATGTCTGGCTAGATTAACAGAGCCTAAATTACATACTGCTATCTCATCAGCACTGGTATTTAAAGTAATTTCTGTACATAGGTTAGATGAATGAATTACACCAGTATGCTGCTGCGGAGACCTTAAATTACATGCATCCTTAAAAGTGATCCATGGGTGTCCTGTTTCAAATAACATAGTAAGCATCTTTCTCCATAGCTCTTTGGCTGGAATTGATTTTGCTTGATCCATTTCTCCTGCTTCAGCTTTCCTTTCATATTCCTCATACTTACTTTCAAACTCTTTTCCAATTAAATCATGAAGATCTGGTGTTTCTCCAGGTGAAAAAAGTGTCCAATTAGCTCCTTGTTCAACTCTTTTCATAAATAAATCAGGCACCCAATTAGCTGTATTCATGTCATGAGTTCTTCTTCTTTCGTCTCCAGTATTTTTTCGCAGCTCTAGGAATTCTTCAATATCTAAGTGCCATGTTTCTAAGTATGCACACATTGCTCCCTTCCTTTTTCCGCCTTGATTTACAGCTACAGCAGTATCATTAGCAACTTTTAAGAATGGAACTACACCCTGACTTTTTCCATTAGTTCCTTTAATGTATGAATTCATAGCTCTAACTGAAGTCCAGTCATTTCCAAGTCCGCCTGCCCATTTAGATAAAAGAGCATTATCTTTCATAGCTCCAAATATTCCATCAAGGTCATCTGGTATTGTTGTTAGATAGCAAGATGATAGTTGTGGTCTCTTTGTTCCTGAATTAAATAGAGTAGGGGTAGAGCTCATATAGTCAAAGCTAGATAAAAGCTTATAAAACTCAATTGCTTTGTCTTCTCGGTTCTCTTCTTCTATGGCAAGACCCATAGCAACTCTCATAAAGAAGACTTGAGGTAATTCATATCTAACATCATCACAATGTATGAAATATCTGTCATATAAAGTTTGAAGACCAAGATATGTAAACTGATTATCTCTTGTGTAGTCCAGAGCATCACCTAGCTTCTTTAGGTCATATGTTTTCAGTTCTGGGTTTAATATATCTAACTCTATACCTTTATCTATATATGCAATTAACGCTTCTGGATAATATTTTTCCATCCCCTGATATGTTGACTCATCAGCAACTCCAAGAAATCCCAGAGCCTCACTCCTAATCTGATCCATCAGTATTCTTGCTGTAACAAATGAATAATTTGGTTCTTTTTCAACCTTAGTTCTAGCTGACATAACGAGACTTGTTCTCATATCAGCAATAGAAACCCCGTCATATAGATTCTTTACAGCTTCTTCCAAGACTTCATTCATTGAAACCTCTTCTAATCCTTCGCAGGCATCATTAATTAATGCAGCAACCTTATCTAAATCCAAAGGAACCAGAGTCCCGTCACTTTTCTTTATATTTATTTCAGGTCTATTTGGTATATCTACTATTGGTGCTTCTTTTTTTCTCTCTTGTGTTCTTTCTTCTCTATACAATATATAAGTTCTGGCTGCTTTATATTCTTCACTTCTCATCAATTGCAGCTCCACTTGGTCTTGAATCTCTTCAATATGAAGAGTTCCACCAGACGGCATTCTTCTTTCAAACACATCCATGACTTCTTCAGTTGTTCTATTTACTTTTTCATGAATTCTATCGCTTGCCGCTGCGTTACCTGATTCCACTGCTAAAAATGCTTTAGTGATAGCAACTTTAATTTTATCCTCTTCAAAGCTAACCACTTTCCCGTTTCTTTTTATTACTCTTATTTTTCCTGGAGCATTTATAGCTAGTTCATTTGCTTGTTTTTGTTGAGTTGCTTGGACGCTTGCCGCTTCTTGTGTTGTTTCGTTCAATGACATCTTTTCTTTTATCCCTTTCTACTTGTTATTTATTAACTTTTTTCGTTAAACTCTTTTTGCGGTTATTTCTTTTTTCTTGTGTTTTTGATTTAAGCTACAAATCATTACTGCTTTCTTTAACCTATTGATAATATTACTCACTGTGGATAAAGAAGCAAGAGGAAAACACAATATATAGTATATTTTTTTTAGATATACTCTATATAGTGTATATAGCCTGTTATTGGCTTGTTGATAAAATGTGGATAAATTTTTATTTTTGAGGTTTTTTATGAAAGAAATTCTTACTATAGATCAAGGGACTACGAGCTCTCGTTCAATCATTTTTAATGAATCTCTTGATGTTGTTCAGGAGTCACAAAAAGAGTACAACTTGTCTTATCCAAATGATGGTTGGGTTGAAGCTAATGCGGATGATATTCTTAATTCTGTAAAAAAAACTCTTAATAATGTTTTGGATAAGAGTACTTTACTATCAAACATTGTTTGTTGCGGCATCACAAATCAAAGAGAGTCTACAGTTATCTGGGAAAAATCTACCGGAAAAGCAATATATCCTGTAATTATTTGGCAGGATAGAAGAACTGCTGAGGTTTGTAATTTCTTAAAACAAGATAAAGATATCTCTAAAATGGTTGCTGATAAAACAGGCCTATTAATAGATCCATATTTTTCTGCGACCAAAATACAATGGATTTTAGATAATGTTGATAATGCAAGAGTAAAAGCTGAAAAGGGTGAATTGGCTTTTGGGACCATTGATACCTTTTTAATCTGGAATCTAACGAAAGAACAAAATCACCTAACAGATGTTACAAATGCATCAAGAACACTTTTATATAACATTAAAGACCTTTGCTGGGATGAAGAGCTTTTAAATCTTTTTAATATCCCTTTAAATTTATTACCTGAGGTTGTTGCATCAGATGCAATGTTTGGGAATATTGAGATTGGTGATAATAGCATTCCTATATGTGGCGTATTAGGCGATCAGCAAAGCGCTTTAGTTGGACAAAACTGTTTTCAACAAGGCAGCATGAAAAGTACCTATGGAACAGGATGCTTTTTAATGGTTAATACAAAAGATAAATTATTTAGATCTAATTCTGGGTTATTAACTACTATTGGATACAAAATAAATAATGAAGTTGCATACGCAGTAGAAGGAAGTATTTTCTCTGCTGGAACTATCATCCAATGGTTAAGAGATGAAATGAATTTTTTTGAAGACTCAAAAGATAGTGAAAAGTTTATAAATAAAGATGGCAATACTAATAATTTATTTTTTATTCCAGCCTTTACTGGTCTTGGAGCGCCTCAGTGGAATCCAGACATTAGAGCAAGTTTTTATGGCATTACAAGAGATACATCTAAAAAGGACTTTATAACAGCAGCATTTAATTCTTTGTGCTATCAAACTAAAGAAATCTTAATGGCAATGAAAGAAGATGGTCTTGAGGTAAAAGAGATGTCCATTGATGGCGGAATGGCAAACAATACTAGTTTTGCTCAATTACTTTCAGATATAACAAATACTGATATCTCAATCCCAGCTAATACAGAAGCCACAGCTTTAGGGGCAGCAAAGGTAGCCGCGGTAGGTTGTGGGCTGGTCGATAATATTGAGATCTTTGATGAAACGGCTGAAAGAAAACAACTTATATCTAATGCTTCTCAATCTCATAAAATCAATTTCATGATATGGAAAGAGTATTTAGATACAATGCTAAAATTAAGTAACAGCATTCAAAATATTATTGATAAAAAGGATTAATATGAAATTTTTAATATTCACTTTCTTACTTCTTCCCTTAACAGCGTCTGCAGCTTTTAATGATTACTCTAATGTAAATTCTTTTTTAAATGAAAGTGATGTCACTAACAAAAAAGTATATGTTTTGCTTAATGATAAAAGATTATTTTCTACAGATTATCACCCATCTTCTTTTAAAAGAGCTCGAGATGAATATCCTCGATACCCAACAAAAATGATTAAAGAAGGAATCGAGGGTTTTGTAGAAGTTGGCTTTATTATCAACAAGGATGGCTCCACATCAGATCATAGAATAATTAATTCAGAACCATCTGATTATTTCGATAACAACTCCTTAGAAGAAGCAAAAGGCTTACGTTACACAAGGAATGCGAATGCAAATTATACAAATGTGGAAGGCTCTAAGCATATGCACAGGTTTACTTTTAATCTTCCAGAAGAGTCAAGAAAAGTTCCAAATGGAGTGTTTTCTTGTATGGAATTAATTTATCAAGACAAGTATCTTGCGGCAAAAAAATGTTCTGAAAATAGAGTTAGTATTCATAGCGGTTATACGGTTCCTTATGCAATGGCCCTTTACTATATGGACCAAAGCGATCAAGCAATTAAATTATTAACTGAGCTTCTTAAAGACCCTCAAGAAGAAAGCTTCTATGTTAAGGCTTTAAGCGCTTCAGCTGTTTCTATTTTCTTATTTGCAAATAAATCTTATCAAGAAATTATAGATTTGGAGCCTCTTTTAATAGATATAAGAAAAGTTGGTTATGAAGAGGCTTTGCTGAATGCCTTTTATTATTTAGGCGTTTCAATGTTTTACGCGGATCAAAAAATAAACGCATTGTTTTATTTAAAATTAACACAGCAAGATTCGAATTGTAAAATTTCAGCAATGAATAGTAATGACGATATAAAAGCAACTAAAGCTCAAACCTTATTTAGATTAATACCTCAAAAAAATTGCTACATTGATCAATACAATAGAACTGAGAAAACATTAAAAGCTATAAATAAAATAATTTAAGTTAAATTCTTATAATTTCTTTATTTCCAAGGTCCTCAAGATATTCAAGACTATGAGTCACTATTACTGCAGGAATATTTAGTATTTTAATTGAGTCTTTTATTAGACACTGTGTCTCAAGAATATTTTCTTTATCTAATCCTGAAAAAGGCTCATCCATTATCAGCAACTTTGGATACATGAGTATGGCTCTAGCTATAGCAACTCTTTGCTGTTGACCTCCTGATAACTCATGAGGATATTTATTTTTATGTTTTTCTAAATTTAATGATTGCATAACAGATAGATCATTTAACGAATACATTTCGTTATCTTTGTATGCGTAACATGCATTTTCTATAGCAGTAAGATGAGGAAATAAGGCATAATCTTGAAAAACATATCCAACGCCTCTTTTTTCAGAAGGCACAAACTCTTCAGAAGAATTCAAAATAATATTATTAATTTTTATAAGACCTTTATCTGGATGTATTAACCCTGAAATGATATTTAGTAGGGTGGTTTTACCACAACCACTTTCACCTTGAATAATAAGAAGGTCGCCATTAGCAACCTCTAAATTAATATTATTTAGTAAAGATTCCTCATTAGATCTTTTGAAAGATAGGTCTGAAATAAATAGGCTCATTTGTTAATAAAAAGTTTCTTCTTGTAAAGGTATGTAATAAACTAATTCCAAATTAATGCTTGGTTGATAATACCAAAGTCTAACCTTTACTAACACATGTATAAATATAAAATTTTCAATAATATTGCTGAAGATGGTATTAATGTACTTAAAAGTCATAATTTCACTTTAGACGAAAATAATCCAGATGCATTGTTACTAAGGAGCCAAGTCTTATCGAGTGATGATTTTAATGAATCTCTGAAATGTATTGGTAGAGCCGGAGCTGGAACTAATAACATACCCTCAGATGAAGCAACTAATAAAGGTATCGTAGTATTTAACACACCAGGGGCTAATGCTAACGCTGTAAAGGAACTTGTTGTTTGTGGATTACTTCTCTCATCTCGAGGAATTATTCAAGGAAATACATTTTCAAAAACCTTAGATGGGCTTGATATTCCAGCATTAAATAGCGCCATGGAAGAGCAAAAAAAGCTTTTTAAGGGAACTGAGTTAAAGGGTAAAACATTAGGAATAGTCGGTTTGGGTGCAATCGGATCTTTAGTTGCTCAAACTGCTCAAAGCATGGGTATGAAATTAATTGGATATGATCCCCATATTTCAATAGATTCTGCATGGAGATTGCCAAAAGAGGTTGAGAAAGCTGAAAGCCTTGAAGCATTATTAAGCATATCTGATTATATTTCCTTACATGTCCCTCTAGTTGAAGCCACCAAAGATCTTATATCAATCGAAAAACTAAAACATTGCAAAAAAGGTGCAAAGCTAATCAACCTTTCAAGAGGAGGTATAGTGAAAAATGATGATATTATTTCCGCCCTTGATTCTGGAATTGTTTCTAGATTTGTAACAGATTTTCCAACTCCAGAATTGATTAGCAGAAGCATTTCAACTCAGGACGTTATTCTTTTACCACATCTTGGAGCTAGCACGAATGAAGCAGAAATAAATTGTGCGTTTATGGCATGTGATCAGGTAAGTAATTTTTTATTACATGGAAATATTATAAATTCTATAAATTTTCCACCCATAAGATTAGGCAGAACAACGCCATACAGACTTATTATTATTAATCGTAATGAGCTAGGAATGATTGGAAAAATTGCAGATGCAATTGCAGCTTGCGATATCAATATTGCCGACATGACAAATAAAAGCAGGAATGAAATAGCAATAAATCTTATAGATATTGAGCAGGAGCCAACAGAGAGCTTATTAGAAAATATCCAGAAAATAGAACACGTTTTAAGTGTAAGAGTTTGTAAATAAATTTAATAAATTGTTTGCAAAAATCTGTCAAATTTCTTAGATTTAAACCTGCATAAAGAGAACATTTTTAGTCCCAAATATAGTTAATTTATATAACCTTATAGCTGAAATTTATTTTATTAATAATTAATGTAAATAATACTTGCCCACAAGTAAAAAAAGTGATATTAGAGATAACTCATTTCTAGCTAATCTTTAAACATATAATTACCTTTATTAGTTTAAGTTACTGAAATGCGGTAATAAAAGACTTTATTGTATAAAAATTAACCAATTCACCAAAAAGCCTTATTCTAAAGGATTTACAGTGTAGAATATAAAGTTATCCATAAAGTTATCCACAGATTCTGTGGATAAAAAAAGTGATCTTTTATGCAATTTAAACCTGAAAATTACCTCGATCCAAAGTGGAGACTTTTGTTACAAAAAAACCTCAAATCAGCATCAACAATTAAGCTATTTAAATTAGTAGGTAATTACGTAAAATCTGGAAAAAAAATATACCCAGATGTAAGGAATATATTTAGCTCTTTATCCCTTTGTCAGCCCAAGGATATTAATATTGTTATTGTTGGTCAGGATCCGTACCACGGAAATGGCCAAGCAAATGGACTGGCTTTTTCAGTAAATAAAGGAATAAAAATACCTCCATCTTTAAGAAATATATTTAGCGAATTAGAATCTGATTTAAGTATTCCAATTCATAAAAATGGTAATTTAGAATGTTGGGCAAAGCAGGGTGTTCTTTTATTAAATACATGCCTCACAGTAGAAGAATCAAAACCTGGCTCTCATCAAAATATAGGTTGGGAAGAATTTACTGATGCTATTCTTCATAATATTGGATACAAAGGCTCAGTTGTATTTATATTATGGGGAGCAAAAGCTCATGCTAAAGAAAGTATTATTTTTAAAGAAAATAACCTAATTATCAAATCAGCACATCCGTCTCCATTTTCTGCAAGAAGAGGTTTTTTTGGATCAAAGCCATTTTCTCGTGCAAATGCTTTTTTAAAGTTAAAAGGTAAAAGTGAAATTAATTGGAATCTGGATATCTTATAAATTCAATTGATTTATATATTTGATTTTGCAAATCATCTCTTTTGATGTGGGTAGTAAAAATATTATGATCTAAAAATTTCAAGGTTTCTCCATGAATTTTTATTTTAGTATCTATAGTAATGCCACTTGGCACCACTGCTGTAACAAATTCTCTTCTATTAACCCCTAAATAGTGAACCCTAGCTACAACCTCTTGTCCTCTAAAACAACCCTTGCTAAAGGAAACCCTTGATTTGTCATAATTAAGTTCATTAGGTCTGTACTTATCAATATCATTTTTAACAAATAGATAATTTAATAATATTTTATTAGCTACTTTCCATTCAAGTAGATCTATTTTAGATTCTTCTATGCTATTTTCTAGATTAGACATATCTATAGAGAGGATATATTCATCCCCTTTAAAGTATACAAAGGGCTTAGATATGTTCATTTCATCACTTAATGAAACTAAACCTCTTACTTTTATATCCAATGACTCAACTTCTGCGTTATAAAACTTTGTAAACTGGCTCAATTGATCTTTTAAGTTTTCCGTTAATGATTTCTCAACAATAACAAATATTTCATTATTTAATTTAGCTAAAATAAAATCAGCTTGAATGAATCCCTTGTGATCAAGTAAACATGACATTTGAGCATTGTTATTAGCTAATTCTGAAATATCAGATGTCACCTGTCCTTGTAATAAAGCTTCAACTTTATCAATATCACCATTAAGTTTTAAAACCTCATAGGTATCTAAATAAATAGCGCCTGTTTTTATTAGATTCTTTAGCATCAGTTTTCTTGTAGAATTAACATCTTTAACTTTATTCTAACCAATGAGCGAACAAATAAATAGATTGAAATGGAAGTGCAGACGTGGAATGCGTGAATTAGATCTGCTACTTAAGGAATTTTCTGAAAATGAGATGCTTAATTTATCTCCTGATGACCATGCTACTTTTGATGAAGTGCTAAATTACGATGATCAGACACTTTACGATTTTATTTTTAAAAAATTAACTCTAGGTAATATAGAGCACGAAAGATTCATTAATAATAAATTAAAAAAATTTACGAAATTAGAGAACTTTTGATTAAAAGATTGGTCATATTGGTAAGGAAATTAAGTTCTTAATATGGATAAAAATAATAATAACGAAGATTTCTATTTAATAGAAAAAGTTAAGGAAAAAAATCAGGATGCCTTTAAAGTGTTAATGATCAAATACCAGCCAAGAATATACAGTGCATTATTTGGCTTTGTTAAGTCTAAAGAAGATGCAGAAGATCTTACGCAACAAGTATTTATAAGAGTATGGAATAAGATAGATTCATTTCGAGGTGATAGTGCATTCTTTACATGGGTTTACAGAATTGCTATAAACATCGCTAAGAACCATGTAACAAGCTCAGCATACAAAAAACAAAAATTAAATATCTCAGATGATGTTGTAAATTTTGACTACCCTCATTTTAGCTCACCGGAACTTAGCGCTGAAACTGAAGAGACATCTATAACTATTAAAAATTTCATCTCTACATTACCTGAAATTTTAAAAACACCTTTTATTCTTCGAGAGTATGAGGGTAAAAGTTATCAAGACATAGCTGAAATAATTAAATGTCCTATTGGCACCGTTAGATCAAGGATCTTTAGAGCCCGAGAAGCTATATTAGAATTTATTAAAGAGGAAATATCCAATGACTGATATTAATGAAAAGCTTTCAGCTCTTTTTGATGGAGAACTATCTCACTCAGAAATAGATGAGATTCTGTTGCAAGTTGATGACGAGGGTGTTCAAGATAAATTAAAAAATTATGCACACCTTAGTGCAATAATTTCTAACGAAGAGCAAACAAAATTAAAATCTAATCTAACTTTTTTAAAGTTTCCAGATTTTTTGCAATACAGACCCTGGCTTTCAAATGGAATGTCAGCTGCTGCAGCCATTCTCTTAACAGTATTTTTAATAAACCCATCAGACTCAGATAGACTTGGTTTTAATAGTGAAGCACAATCTCAAATACAAGCTGCTATAAACAGTGATGAGGCAAAAAATAATATTATTAGAATTGAAGAGGGCTTATTGGAGCATATGTTGAATGTTTTAGATCAAAGCGGCATTGAAAGTAAAAATCAGTACAACCCAAACTTAACTAATGTTGGCTTTCAAAATAAATCTAACAGACCAGGGCACTATACCAATGGGAAAGAGAATTTTTATATGCATATTGCAAATAAAGATTTAGGTCTAAAGAATGTAAGATACTGGAAGTCTGGAAAAAATATGGTTTACTTATATCCATTACCAGGTGGAAAGGTGATCACACTTTATGGAAATCTTCGTTTAGAAGAAGCCAATAGAATTATTAGTTCAATACAAATTAGATAGGAAATATCATGAAAAAATTCGTAAACATTAGTCTTGTTTTTGTCTTCGCATTAAGTATCAACCTTTCAGCTGCAGGCTTACCTTCAAATATAGCTGGTCTTGTTGAGGACTCTGCTCCCGCTGTTGTAAATATTACGTCAAGAAAAGAAGTCTCTTCGCAAAATTCTTATAGAGGGATGCCTCCGGAGCTAGAAAGATTTTTTGGAATGCCAAGGGATTATGAAGAAGCGCCTCAACAAAAAAGAAAAGCAGAATCCTTTGGATCAGGTTTTATTTTTAAAGATAATTATATTCTAACCAATTTTCATGTAATTGATGGAGCAACAGAGGTTATTGTTTCATTGGTCGATAGAAGAGAGTATGTTGCAGAGATTATTGGTGTTGATGCTCTTTCTGATTTAGCAGTCTTGAAAATAGAAGGAAAAATGTTACCCAAAGTTAAGATTGGTGACAGTGAATCTTTAAGGGTTGGTGATTGGGTTGTAGCAATAGGCTCACCTTTTAGTTTTGATTTTTCTGTTACAGCTGGAATTGTTAGCGCTAAAGGAAGAAGTATTCAAAATAATAATATTGGAAATTATGTCCCTTTCTTACAGACTGATGTTGCAATTAATCCAGGAAATTCTGGCGGACCTTTATTTGACCTAAAGGGAAATGTTGTTGGTATAAATTCTCAAATTTATTCTAGAAGTGGTGGCTATCAAGGTCTTGCATTTGCCATACCTATAAATGTAGCCATTGATGTCGCAGAACAAATTATAGACACAGGTATTGTAGCAAGAGGTTACTTAGGCGTTAGAGTGGGCGAAGTTGATAATGATCTTGCTGAAGCTCTTGGCATGGATAAGCCTTATGGAGCTTTAATAAATGATCTTGAGGAAGGAGAATCTGGAGATAATGCTGGATTAATTCCAGGAGATGTTATTTTGGATTTTGATGGTAAGGAAATTAAATTTAGTGCAAATCTTCCTCATGTTGTAGGACAAATTAGGCCTAATACAAAAGCTATAGGAACAATTTTTAGGGATGGTGAAGAAATTAAGCTAACTTTCAAGCTAGGAGAATTACCATCAAGCAGCAAACCTTTCATTCCAGCAAAAAATGACAAGAAACCTGATATGTTAGGTCTGCAAATTGAAGAAATTGATAGAGATAATCCTCAAATGGAAAATTTAGAGGATGGAGTTATTGTAGCCAGGGTTGCTAAGGGCTCTCCTGCAGCAGGAAAGATCCAAAAAGGTGATGTTATTACTCATATACGATATAGAAATTTTAAATACAAAACAGATAGCGTTGAATCATTTTCAGATGCTATAGAAAAACTTGAATCTGGATCGATAGTAGCTGTTTTTGGCAAAAGAAATAATTCCCGTTTTATTGTTCCAATAAGACTCAATTAAAAAAATTAATAAATAGACTCTCGGAAAGCTAATAAGTTATTAGCTTTCCTTGTAAAATGTATCCATATGAAGAACATTAGAAACTTTTCTGTAATAGCCCATATTGATCATGGGAAGTCGACCCTATCTGATAGATTGATTGAATATTGTGGAGGCCTATCAGCAAGAGAGATGTCTGAACAAATTCTTGACTCAATGGATATTGAAAGAGAAAGAGGAATTACAATCAAAGCTCAAGCCGTTACCCTTAATTATAAAAAAGATGGAGAGGTTTATCAGTTAAATTTTATTGATACTCCAGGCCATGTAGATTTTTCATACGAAGTTTCAAGATCATTATCTGCCTGTGAGGGAGCCCTCTTGGTTGTTGATGGCTCACAAGGCGTAGAAGCGCAGACTTTAGCAAATTGTTATACAGCTGTTGATCAAGGGCTAGAAGTTGTTCCTGTAATTAATAAAATCGACTTACCTCAATCTGATCCTGATAGAGTTAAAAAAGAAATTGAGGACATGATAGGTATTAATTCTGAGAATGCTCCGCTAGTTAGTGCAAAAACAGGAGAAGGAACAGAAGAATTACTAGATATGCTTGTCAGAGATATACCTCCACCAAAAGGAAGTCCAGATGCTCCATTACAGGCCTTAATAGTGGATTCCTGGTTCGACCCTTATTTAGGAGTTGTTTCACTTATCAGAATTATGAATGGAACACTTAATACTGGACAAAAATTTAAGATATTTACAACTGGTCAAAACTACTTAGCTGATGAGATAGGTATCTTTTCGCCTAAAAAGAAAAAAACTAAAATATTATCTGCCGGCGAGGTGGGTTACTTAGTTGCAGGAATTAAGGATATTAAAGGTGCTCCAGTTGGAGATACCGTTATTGAGTATAACGATGAAACTACAGAGGCTTTACCAGGATTTAAAAAGGTAAATCCAAAGGTATTTGCTTCTTTATTTACAGTTAGCTCAGAAGATTACGAGAAATTTAGAGATGCTTTATCTAAATTAATTTTAAATGACTCTTCTTTAGTTTATGAACCAGAAGTCTCAGATGCATTAGGTTTTGGTTTTAGATGTGGGTTTTTAGGAACTTTACATATGGAAGTTATTAGAGAAAGATTGGAAAGAGAATATGATCTTGATCTGATCTCTACTGCACCATCTGTTGAATATGAAATTTTAAAAACAGATGGCACAGTTTTTAAATGTGATAACCCATCTCAAATGCCCGTTTCCAATGAAATTGATGAAATTAGAGAACCCATAGTTCTTGTAAATGTTCTAACTCCAAATGACTATGTTGGAAATGTTATTACTCTTTGCACTTCTAAAAGAGGAATCCAAAAAGAGATGAATTATTTTGGAGCCCAAGTATCCATCATATTTGAAATGCCTCTGTCTGGAGTGATTGTTGATTTTTTTGACCAAATAAAATCTTCAACGAAAGGTTTTGCTTCCATTGAGTATAGCTTGATTGGCTTTAGAGCCTCTGAACTTACAAAGATAGATATTTTAATAAATGACCAAAAAGTAGATGCGCTTTCCATGATTGTTCATAAATCTTTCTCTATGATGAAAGCTCGTGAAATTGCTAAAAATCTTCAGAAATTAATTCCAAGACAAATGTTTGATGTTCCAATTCAAGTTGCACTGGGATCGAAGATCATCTCACGCGAAACAGTAAAAGCTCTTAGAAAAAATGTTACTGCTAAATGTTATGGTGGGGATATCTCAAGAAAGAAAAAACTTTTAGAAAAACAAAAGAAGGGCAAGAAAAAAATGAAGCAGCTTGGAAGAGTATCAATACCTCAAGATGCATTTTTGAATTACTTTAGTTCACAGGAATAAGACATGTTTACAGACCCAATATTTTTATTAGCCCTAGTGGGAGTTGGTATATGTCTTTCAGTATGGATTTTAGAAGCCATGAAGATGGATGAGTCTAATAATGTTGATATAAAGACACCTAGCCAAGACATGATTTCAAAAATTGGCTTTGCATTGGGTCTTGTCATTTTATACAGAGTTTTTATTAATGCTGGCGATCTCAGTATCATCCTTTTACTGGCAACTATTGTCAGTTTAATAATATGGCTTACCGGTAAGTTTACGAGTAATTCTTATTTGGGAGCTTCAGGAAGAAGTTGGTTTATTCCAATTTTTTTAATATTTGTAGTAAGAACTTTTATGTATGAGCCTTATCAAATACCATCAGGGTCAATGATTCCAGGTTTAAAGGTTGGAGACTTTATATTAGTTAATAAACATTCATATGGTTTAAAGCTTGAAAGAACAGGCAAATCTTTTGCCTTAGCAAAAGATCCTAAACTAGGAGACGTTGTTGTATTTATACCCCCTCATAAACCCATGCCTTTTGTTAAAAGATTAATTGGAAAACCTGGCGATAAGGTAAGTTATATCAATAAGAAGCTTTATCTTAATGACAAGCCTGTCCCTCAATCCTATTACAAGACTGAATCAGGTATTGATTTTTATTTAGAAAATTTTGATGGTAAAGAGGTAACTGTTCAGCATATGAGATCAAGATCAGCCAGCGCTCCATCTGAATGGATTGTTCCAGAGGGGATGTATTTTGCTGTTGGAGATAATCGTGATAATTCAAATGATAGTAGGTATTGGGGCTTTATTCCAAGAGATAACTTTATGGGGACTGCTGATTATATTTGGATGACATGGGAGTGTTGGAGCTGCATGCCTTCTTTTGAGAGAGCAGGAAGTATTAAGTGAACTTAGGAGATCTTGAACTAATCATAAGTTATTCATTTACTGATCAAGAACTTCTGGAGACGGCTGTTCAACATAAAAGCTTTAATAAAAATGTTAATAATGAAAGATTAGAATTTTTAGGGGACTCAATTCTTAACTCTGTCATTGCAGAATATCTTTTTATTAATTTTCCAAACTATCAAGAGGGAGTCTTAACAAGAGCCAGGGCATTGCTTGTTAAGGGGAGCTCATTAACAAAAAAAGCCAATGAAATAAAACTTGATGAATTAATAAAACTTTCAAAAGGTATGATCAATTTATCAGATGACAGAAAATTTTCTCTATTAGAAGGAGCTTTCGAGGCTTTAATAGGAGCTATTTTTATCGATGGTGGCTGGGACGACGTAAAAAAAGTTATTTATCAAATTTATCAAAATGACTTTAATAATTTATCACTAGATAATGACTTTAAGGATCCAAAGTCTCTATTGCAAGAAGCTATGCAGGCCAATGGAATTACACCTCCTGAATATCAAACAGAGGAGCTTAAAGATAAAAGCTTTAAATCTAGTCTTGAGCTTAAAGGTAATTCATATAGCGCAACAGGAAAATCAAAAAAATCAGCTGAAACTAAGTTAGCTAAAAATATTTTAAACAAAGGAGATTTTATTTAATGAAAGATTCTTTTTGTGGTTACATTTCAATAGTTGGGAAACCTAATGTTGGTAAATCGACTATCCTAAATCACATATTGGGTAAAAAAGTTTCTATCACTTCTAGAAAATCTCAAACTACGCGAAATAATATTCTTGGCATAAAGACGATAGATAATAAACAGATGATATTTGCAGATACTCCAGGTATGCATATTAAATCAACCAAAGTAATGAATAGATTACTTAATAAATCAGCTGCAAGCTTAATTGAAGATTCAGATTTAATATTATTTGTTATACAAAGAGCTTCAATGCAAGAATTAGATCATTTGGTGCTTGAAAAAATAAAGGAATCTGAGTCTAGGGTTATATGTGTTATTAATAAATCAGATCAAGTTGATGATAAAAATAAACTCCTACCTTTAATAGCTCAACTTCAAGATGCCTATAATTTTTTAGATATTATTCCTATTTCAGCAATCAATGATGAGGGCATCGATGAATTAGAAAAACTAATTTTGAGTTATCTGCCTGAAAATCAACATATATATGGAGAAGAGGGTTCAGAAATTAATCAAGATAACTTTATGGTATCTGAACTTGTTAGAGAAAAAATTATTAGATCACTAGGCGATGAACTGCCTCATGATACCTTTGTTCAAGTTGAGCAGTTAGAGGATGAAAAAGATATTGTTAGAATTCATGTAATTATTTATGTAGCTCGCCAAACACAAAAACAAATAGTTATTGGCCAAAAAGGAGAAGTCCTAAAAAGGATTGGTACGCAAGCAAGAATTGATTTAGAGAAGTACTATGGCAAAAAAGTTTTTTTAAAAACATGGGTAAAAGTAAAGAAAAATTGGAATACAGATTCTGATTATCTTCAAAGCCTTGGTGTCGGTGGAAGCTATGAGTCCTAATGAATGGGAGGAATGCTTTTTACTTCATCAAAGATCTTATGGCGATACAAGCATAATTGCTGAAATCTTTACAAGAAAAGCTGGAAAAATGTCAGTAATAGCTCGAGGAGCTAAAAAGCCAAAATCTAAATTTTTTGGTTACCTGGTACCATTTTCAAAACTTCAAATAACCTATTCAGGTAGATCTGAGTTAAAAACATTAACAAATATTGATAGAGAGATTTTTCTTTTCGATAATAGTCTTTCTAAAAAAAGTTATAGCTTGCTTTATATCAATGAATTAATGATTAAGCTTTTACCAAAAGATGCTGCAAATGAAGATCTATTTAATTTATATAGCAAGTTTATTGAAGACTCCCTTAAGCTTTCAGAAATGGAATTCTTATTAAGAAGTTTTGAATTAGATCTCTTAGATATGCTTGGATATGGAATAAATTTTCAAACAGATATAGATGCACATGAGCCCATTAATCCTTCTATAGATTATATTTTTATTGCAGAAAGAGGCTTTCAAGCTTCTAGCAAGGATCCAGACTTCTCAGGCCAAGATATTATTAATATAAGAAATAGAAACTTTACTGATGTTCCTAGTAATAAATTAAAGCAACTAACCCAAGCTACTATTATGTTCTGTTTAGAGGGTAAAGATTTAAACAGTAGGCAAATTTTTAGAAGGTTGCAGAAGTGATTTACGGCATTGGGACGGATATAGTTTTAATAAGCAGAATTACAAACAAAGAATCTTTTGCCAAAAAAATATTATCTGATAATGAAATAACTCTATGGAAAAAAGCATCGCCTTTAAAACAGCAACTATTTTTAGCAAAACAGTTTGCTTGTAAAGAAGCTGTATCAAAAGCGCTTGGTACTGGATTTAGAGATAACATCTTTCCAAAAGATATAGAAATTTTAAGAAATGATCTTGGCAAACCCTTTATTAATCCTCAAGAGAGCTTGAAAAAAATATTTAGTGATTTAGGAATTATTGCCAGCCATGTTAGTATTGCAGACGAAACTGATTACATAGTTGCATTCGCTATTATTGAAACATGAATAAATTAATCTTATTAGGACCTCCCGGTGCTGGCAAGGGAACTCAAGCAGATTTGATCTGTAAGTTTTTAAGTATTCCAAAAATTAGTACAGGAGATATGCTGCGAGAAGCTATAGCTTCTGAAAGTGAGTTGGGTAAGCGTGTAGCTGGAGTTCTAAATTCTGGTGCGCTAGTTTCTGATGAGATCATCGGCTCAATAATTGTTGAAAGGATTCAGCAGGATGATTGTAAAAATGGTTTTTTATTCGATGGAGTTCCAAGAACTCTAGGCCAAGCAAACATGTTGGTTGATATGAATGTTTCTTTTTCTCATGTGGTAGAAATACAAGTAAATGATCAAGTTATTATTGATAGAATGTCAGGTAGACGTTTTCATATAGCATCAGGTAGAAGTTATCATGTAGATTTTAACCCACCAGCAAATGAAGGCCTGGATGATCTAACTGGTGACGCTTTAGTTCAACGCGAAGATGATAAGCCTCAAACTGTTACTAAAAGACTTGATGTATATCACGAAGAAACTAAACCATTATCAGAATTCTATGCTCAAAAATCTAATAACAGCGAGTTAATGTATTTTGCCGTTGATGGATCAGGAACAGTAGAATCTGTATTTGAATCTATTAAAGTTAATCTGTAGTCAGCCATGAAGCTTCTTGCAATAGATAGCTCAGGGGATACATCTTCAGTAGCTCTTATATACGAAGATGAAATCCTGTCTTATTCTAAGGATCATTCAAGAAAACAAAGACCTAATTGGAACAAACTCCTGTCATCAGTTGGTATTAATTCTCAAATTAATATTTCTGAGATAGATTGCTTTGCTTTTGGAAGAGGGCCTGGATCCTATACTGGCATAAGAAGTTTAGCTAGTTTTATGAAAGGTCTAAGTTGGACTCAAGATAAACCACTTATAGGTATCTCAAACTTAAAATCTATAGCCTATCAGGCAAATGAACAACAAAATGATACAGAACTTAGCGTGATTAATGTTGCATTAAAATCTGATCTTGATGAAGTCTATTTCTGTACATATCTAAATTCTCTCCCATTAGAAGAGCAAGAAAATGAAAAGGTTATGTCCTATGGAGAGTTAAGTAATCCTAGACTTTTAAGCAACCCATCAGCCTTGTATGCAGGGAATGGATGGAAAGATGAACGAATTAAATTGCATAGCAATACCTTATTTGATATTCATTCAGATGCTTTATCTATAGCTCAGCTTGCTAAATTAAAATTTGATAGCAAAGAAAATTTTGCTCCTGAGGATGCAAATCCAGTATATTTAAAAGACACTAATTACAAAAAGATTTCTAATGAATGATATTTTTTTAAGCATATTACTAGCATTAATTCAGGGTCTGACTGAATTTTTACCCGTTTCAAGCTCTGCGCATTTATTATTTCCCAGTCTGTTATTTGGAGCAGATGATCTAGGTCTAAGTTTTGATATTGCAACTCATGGAGGCACACTTCTTGCAGTTCTTGTTTACTTTAGATCCGATCTTCAAGAAATGATTTTGTCGATGAATCCATTAAATCCAAATGATGATAAGGCGAGCAGGCAATTAGCTTTTTATCTTATAGTTGCAACTCTTCCTATTGTTATTTTTGGCTTGATAGGTTCTGATTTTATTACAAATAGAAATTTTGGTATTAACTCTATAGCTTGGGCAAACTTAGTCTTTGCTGGTATTTTATTTTTAGCTTATCGATATAGCTCTCAATCTAAGACAATGATACAACTCAGTATACTAACGGTTCTATTTATTGGTTTATTTCAAGTTTTTGCATTAATACCTGGGGCGTCAAGATCAGGTACAGCAATAACTGCAGCGCTTTTAGTTGGATTAAATCTTAAAGATGCTTCAAAATTTGCATTTCTTTTAAGCATTCCGACTATATTAGGGGCGCTAGTATTTTTAATCATAGATAGCATAGATTCCTTTGCAGCAATTAACTTCCTCAGCTTATTTATTGGATTTAGCGTCTCTGCATTTTTTGCATTTTTTACAATCAAATTCTTTTTAGCATTTATTGATAAAATAGGTATGTATCCCTTTGTTATATATAGATTATTGCTTGGATTCGCACTTCTAAATATTATTGTATGACCTGTGTTGTTTATCTAGAAGACTCTTATAAAGAAGAGGAATTAAAGCTTATAGCGCTAGATCTCAATTTACAATTAGTTCAAGACTATCCCCATGAAGGCTCATTTATTTCTATAAATGAAGCAGGATTATATTTTATAGATAACGCTAAAACTCCCTTAGAAAACCTTCATATTGATTTTCTTTCAGGCTCAATGGGTTGGAGAATAAAAAGATCAGAGCATGAAACTTTGCTTAAAAAAACACTAGGAAAAACTAAAGACACTTTAACTATTTTTGATGGAACTGCAGGCTTTCTTTCTGATGCAATTATATTTTTATCGCTTGGTCATAAAGTTATTGCTTGTGAGCAAAGTAAGATCTTATATTTACTAGTTAAAGATGCTTGCGACAGAGCGATTGAGGACCTACCTTTTTTATCAAACCTAACACTGCTCCATGGAAACTCTTTGGAGGTTTACAAAGAGCAAATGGATATTGATGTAATTTATCTAGACCCTTTATACCCAACAACTAAAAAACATATATTAAGAGCTGGAAATATTAGCGCTATAAAAAATATTTTAGAGCTAGAAAATATAAAGGATATGGCTGATACTCTTTTTACAGAATTTAAAGAATTAAATTATAAAAAAATTATTTTAAAAAGACCTATTAAAGGTGAAAAAATTTGTAGTAACATTAATTATCAAATTAAAGGCAAGTCGACTAGGTTTGATATATACATTTAAAACATTTAATAAGGAGATGATCGTATGAATCCGTTTGCAATGATGAAAGATGCAAAAAATATGGAAAAAATGCTGAAACCTGCATTAGACAAATTTATGAAAGAGTCTGGTTTTGTCAAAAAAGATGAACTTGAGCCCTTAAAAAGAAGAGTTGCAGAACTTGAAGCAGAGGTTGCTAAGCTTAAAGGCTAAGTTATTTTATTATCACCTTAGAAGCTTCAGATATTTCTCGTATTATTGAGATGGCTTGGGAAGACAGAACTCCCTTTGATGCCATTGAAGCAACTTATGGTTTAAATCAGAATCAGGTTGAAGACTTGATGAGAGCTAATCTAAAAAAAACTAGTTATGTAGTATGGAGAAAGAGAGCCCAAGGAAGAAAAACCAAGCATGTAGGCTTAAGAGAATTTGGTAAAGTTGGAAGGCATCATTC
>CAYFJC010000011.1:0-28631 GCA_964343355.1 uncultured Gammaproteobacteria bacterium
TTCACGAACAGATTTTGCAAAAGGTCTAAAGAGGTTTGCCCTTTTAAAAATTGAATAAAGCCCACCATTTACAGATTTATTAAGATTGTGAAAGGGTTCTGAAAGTTTATATTGGGAAAACTTAGAACTTGTATCAGCGGCCTCTTTTAGTAAGCCCATAAACATTGCATGATCAGTAACAGCATAAAAATCTAGTGGTCGACTAAGTTGGATTTGGTACCCAGTAGGATGAAGAATTGCCTGACCTTGAGCATAACGATATGCATGAGCTGGAGTGCTTATTGTTCCAAAACTGTAAGCATCAAAAGAGTTTTGTGTATGAACATGTAAATCACCAAAATATGCATTCATATCTGGATTTGGTGCAGGCCTGAATTTAATCTGATTATCTGTTAATGACTTTTCTTGATTTAATGACTGGGAGTTATCTATTTGAGGAACTGATTCAGAGCATGAACTTATTATAAAAATTAATACAAAAAAGATCTTTAGGTTTTTCATGGGTATCAATATAGTACAGTATCTAATTAAATATCATTTACCTAGAATGGGTTCGTTAGAACTAAATTTCTCTTTCCAAGGTGTTAAGTCCAAATCATTGCCATGTGCGTGAGGGTTAAAATCTTTATCAAAAAATAATTTGTAATCTGCATAATTACTTCTTAATGCTCCTTTTTTTGAAAAGAAGAATTTAAACATACTTTTAAATGTAGATAGTTTCCAAAATTGTTTGTCATGTCTTAACATCTTGATAGCAACTCTTGTGTTTGCATGAATCATATCCATCAATGCCAGTTTCATGACAATCCTCATAATTCTATGTGAACCATTTACTGCTTTGTAAACGTCGAATGTAACTGCTTTATGTTCTACTTCTTCTAAACAGTGCCACTTCCACATATCTACTACTGGATTGTCTGACTTAATAAGATTACCTTTTAATATGCTTGCACCCATTGATGCAGTAATATGTTCCATTGAAGTTGTGATTGCTAATCGCATTTTGTTATCTACTTTATCTGAATAAGATTTTTCAAGTTTTTTTGCAAATATGCTTTCTAACTCTTCAAAGTCATACCCCTTGAGTTCACATAATAATTTGTTGTATTTTATGTGTTCTCTCGTATGTGTTGCCTCTTGTATGCAGAACATACGAATCTCTTCGGACATCTCTGTGTTTACTTCGTCTTTGAATGCACGAACACTATTCATAAAAAACTTCTCGCCTTTTGGAAAACTGAGACTTAAAGCATTAAAAACTGCAGTTAAAAATGCATCATCGTTTGCCCAATTTGAAGATAGGTGTTTCTTTAATTCAAACGAAGGATCTCTTTTTATCATTGTCATATTAATTTTTTCCTTTTTAATTCTTTAAATCAAAATACATATCCCTTACTTCAATCAAAGGATCATGAGATTGTTTAGAGTCTAATATAGTACTGTAATAAATTGATAAATTGGCATAATTTGTGTCAATATATTAGATGTAAGAATTTATGTCAATAAATTAAATAAAATCTATAACCTTTCTATAATTGTGGCGTTTGCTGTTCCGCCGCCTTCACATATTGCTTGAAGTGCATATTTACCTTTTCTTCTTTCAAGCTCATGAAGCATAGTAGTCATTAATTTAGCTCCAGTTGCACCCAGCGGGTGTCCAAGAGCCATAGCACCACCGTTAACGTTAAGCTTAGTCATATCGGCGTTAAGTTCGGTAGCCCAAGCTAATGGTACTGGAGCAAATGCTTCATTCACTTCATAAAGATCCATATCATCAATAGTTAAGTTTGCTCTGGCTAATACTTTATGTGATGCAGGAATTGGGCCAGTTAACATGAAAACAGGATCATCACCGACTACAGATAATGCTGTAATCTTAGCTCTAGGATCAGACTTAATTTTTTTAAGACCTTCGTCATTGCAAATCATTATCGCAGCTGCACCATCAGTAATCTGACTGGCGTTACCAGCAGTTATTACACCACCTTCAACAACAGTTCTAAGACCAGCAAGTGCTTCAAGAGAAGCATCAAATCTGATCCCTTCATCTGCAAGAACCATGTCAGTATCGTTATGTTCATTTTTACCTGCTAGAGGTAATATTTCTAAATCAAAATATTTCATTTCAGTAGCGTGTTTAGCTTTCTGATGACTTTCTAAAGCAAAAGAGTCTAGCGCTTCTCTGGACAGCTTCCATTTGTCAGCAACTAATTCAGCGCCTGTAAATTGAGAGAAAAATACACCAGGATATCTTGCGGCAATACCATCTGCATTAAAAGGAAAACCATGACCAGCATCAAAGCCATCTTTTACACTTGCCCCAATTGGTACCATTGACATAGCTTCTACCCCTCCAGCTATGACTATATCTTGTGTGCCTGACATAACAGCTTGAGCCGCAAAGTGAATTGCTTGCTGAGAAGAGCCGCACTGTCTATCAACTGTCGTGCCTGGAACTGATTCTGGAAGACTTGATGCAAGAACAGCATTTCGTGCAAGATTTCCTGACTGTGCTCCCACCTGGTCAACACAACCAAAAATAACATCATCAATATCTTTTGGATCTATGCCTGTCTGAAGGACTAATTCATCTAAGACTTTAGCTCCTAAATCTGCTGGATGCCAGCCACTTAACTTTCCATTCTTTTTGCCGCCAGCTGTTCTGACTGCACTTACGATATATGCATTATTTGAAATCATGTAACAAAAATCCCCACTTTAAATTAATCATAATGCTAATCTAAAGTGGGGATAAATGCCAATGTTTAGTATTTATTTCTTGGTAGGTTTTGCGTTTGAAATAATATATTCAGCCCTGATATCTTTTAGTAAAGTATCTCTTATTGCTGTATTTTCTTTTAAGAATGTACTTGCATTAACTTTTCCTTGGCCTATTTTTTCTCCATTATGGCTATACCAAGATCCAGCTTTTTCTATAACACCTAATTTTTGACCAAAGTCTAAAATTTCACCCTCTGAATTAATCCCTAGACCATACATAATTTGGAACTCTGCCTGTCTAAATGGAGGTGAAACCTTATTCTTAACGACTTTTACTCTTGTTTCATTTCCTATAACCTCGTCACCCTCTTTGACAGCTCCAATTCTTCTGATATCTAGTCTTACTGAAGAATAAAATTTAAGAGCATTTCCACCAGTAGTTGTCTCAGGACTTCCAAACATAACTCCTATTTTCATACGAATCTGGTTTATAAAAATTACAGTTGCTCCAGAGCGCTGGATATTTCCAGTTATCTTTCTTAATGCCTGTGACATTAATCTTGCTTGAAGTCCAACATGATGATCTCCCATCTCTCCTTCAATCTCTGCTCTTGGGACAAGCGCGGCAACAGAATCAATTACAACCAAATCAACAGCATTTGATTTAACTAACATATCTGCTACTTCTAATGCTTGCTCTCCAGTATCAGGTTGAGATAACAGTAAGTCGTCTACGTTTACACCAAGTTTTGCTGCATATTGAGGATCAAGTGCATGCTCTGCATCAATAAATGCAGCTGTCCCACCTTTTTTTTGACACTCAGCAATGATCTGTAATGTTAATGTAGTTTTACCTGATGATTCAGGTCCATATATCTCAGTAACTCTTCCCTGGGGAATACCACCAATACCCAGTGCTATATCTAAGCCAACTGAGCCTGTTGAAATTGAAGGAATATCAAGAATTTCTTTATCCCCCATTCTCATAACTGTTCCTTTACCAAACTGTTTTTCAATCTGACTTAGGGTTTCTTTTAGATCTGTTTTTTTGTCTGTAGCCATAATAACTCCTTACTGTATGTTTATACAGTATAATAGAAAAACTTCATAAATCAAATACTATTCTATAATTTTGTTTTTATGTACGTTAAAATCAATTTTTCTTATAAAATTATTTATGGCATTCGTTGTTACAGAGCCCTGCATAAAATGCAAACTTACAGACTGTGTAGAAGTTTGCCCTGTTGATTGTTTTTATGAAGGTCCAAATTTTTTGGTAATCCATCCGGACGAATGTATTGATTGTGGTCTTTGTGTTCCAGAGTGTCCTATAGACGCTATTTTTTCTGACGATGAGTTACCTAATGATCAAATTGAATTTATAGAAATTAATGCAAAACTTGCTGAAGTTTATGAAAATATAACTGAAGCCAAAGAACCTCTTCCCGAATCGGAGAAATATAAAAATATTAAAGATAAAAAAGTTTTTTTAAATCTTAATTAAACTCTATATCTGAAATTTTTATTGGTACTCCAGATTTTCTTATTTGAAATTTTAGAGTTGGCTTATTTATTTCTGATGAGCCTATAGTTCCTATCTGCTGTCCAAAAGAAACCACTTCTCCTTTAACTATTAGCAGGTCATTGCAATGAGCATAGAGACTTAAATAATCATCACCATGATCTAACATAATAAAATTTCCATATCCTGGAAGTACTGGGCCAGATAAAACAACTTTGCCTGCCCTGCTAGCATAAATTGGATCTCCAATTTTGCCATTAAAGATAAACCAAAAATCTCCTTCTCTATTTATTTTAATTGAGGATTTTGTGGGTAACATCCAATTAATAGATTTAACATCGGTCTCTTCAAGATTAATTAATTCAAGATTTGTGAGATTAAGTTTTTGACCTGTATATATTACATATGGCTTTTCTAAATTATTTTTAATAGCAATTTTTGAAGCGCTTGTGTTATTTTTAATAGCTATAGACCATAAAGTTTCATTTTCTTTAACAATGTATTGAGAAGATGCTCTAACTTCATTATAAAGTTGATCGATTGATTGCTCTAATGACGAGCATGAAGAAAATATAAAACTTATTAAGAATAATGAGACCAATTTTTTCATCAAAAAAGAAGAGTTAGGCCAGTACCGATAATTAATCCACCAAAGAAAACGATTATAAATTTTCTAAATTGCTCAAAAAGATAAAAAATGGCTTTAGGCATTATTAGAAGCGAAATTGATGCGCCAATAGCGAAAGGGGTTAATACTGTAAAGTCCAAATTAGCTACTGATTCAATAATAGTTGTATAAAGTCCAAAAACTAGAAGAATGGCACTTCCTGAAATACCAGGAATAAGAAAAAATGAGAAAGCAATAAACCCTGCAAGAATCAAGTTTATAAAATTAATATCAATAGAATTATTAGATATAGTAGTCAGCACGAAGCTTGCAATAAATCCTAATATATAAAAACTAAGAGAATTTAACTTGAATTTAATCACCTCTTCGTGAGCTAAAAGATAGCCACCAATAATCATTATTAATCCAAGAATAATATTAAATATTGACGTAAATTCATTATGTAAAAATAAAATAAAATTGGAGAAAATTAATACACTTAAAACCATCGAGATAATGAATGGAATCATTAAATCTAAAGAGAATATATTATTAAGCTTTTTTAAGTTTAAGGTTATATTTTTAAATCTTATTTCACTTAAAACTTTAATTAACTTTTCATAAATACCAAAAAATATAGCAACTGTTGAACCTGAAATTCCTGGTAAAAGTTCAGCAAAACCTACACAAGATCCAGCTAAAATGTATTTCAATCTTTCCCTCATTAATTAGCACCATCAACTGATTTACCTGGAAGCATAGGCACAAATGAAACATCATCATAAAATTCTTCATCAAACCCATCTGCCTTTTTAGTTACCACAAGTAATTTCTGTTCTTTTGAGTTCCCAATAGGCATTACAATCTTAGAGTTTTCTATAGAGCACTCAAGTAATTCTTCTGGAAAAGCTCTAGGGGCAGCAGCGCATATTATCCCTTCATATTTCTTATCTGGGTCCCAGTCCTGATAACCATCTCCATGCTTAACTACAACATTAAATATTTTTAATTCACCAAGATTTTCTCTAGATTTGGTTACCAAAGGCTTAATTCTCTCTATTGCATTCACTTCTTCGGAAAAATAAGACAATACAGCGGATTGATAACCGCACCCTGATCCTAATTCGAGAATATTTTTAAAAATATGACCTCTTCCGCCCCTATGAGATATTAATAATTCTGTCATCTTCGCAACAATATATGGCTGTGAAATAGTCTGTTGATACCCAATAGTAAGGGACCTATTTTCATAAGCTCTTGATCTCAAAGCTTCATCGATAAAAATATGTCTTGGAATCTGAGCCATTGCATCAAGAACTCTAAAATCTTTTATTCCCATTTCAAGCAAGTTTTCAATCATCTCCTCTCTAACTCGTCTAAATGTAAATCCAGAATTACTCACTACAAAGTATCCTTACAAGATTAATATCTTCTTCAGCTTTAGTTAAGTTGTAATCTAAAACAGATAGTGAAATATAACCTGATTGAACTGCTTCAACATCTGAAAGATAAGATTCTTTAATTGCTTCACCTTGAAGATTATATCTATAGGTTTTTGAATTAGATGAGGAGGATATCTCAGTAGGCTTAGCTGGGACTCCTCTTCTTGAGAGCCTTGTAAATTTAGTACCCCTAACTTCGGACTCAACTAAATCAGGGAAATTAATATTAATTACTTTATTTTGTATATCTTCAGGATTTGAAAAAATTGTATTTATAATTTCAGCAGATTTATTTGCTATATATTCTGGATCCACCGCATCATAAGAGGCTACAGATATTGCAACAGGAGGAAACTTTAAGCTTCTTCCACCAACTGCCGCACCAACAGTGCCTGAATATAAGACGTCATTACCAAGATTTGCACCATGATTGATACCGGATACAACCATATCAGGCTCAAAACCCAGAACGCATAAAAGTCCAAAATAAGTACAATCAGCTGGAGTACCATCTACAGCATAGGTATATTCATTAATTTGCTTTATTTCAGTTTCTTTTAAAAAAGAAATTGCTGCGCTCATGCCGCTACAATTATTAGCTGGGGCAACTATCCAGACTTCATGGTCTTTAGATAGAGCTTTAAATAAGTTCTTAATATTTGGAGCATCATACCCATCATCGTTAGTTAGTAATATTTTCATTTTTTATTTATAAGGTTTACTGAAGTTTGCACAGCTATGGCTTTATTTTTGCCAATAATACCAATCTTTTCTGAGGTTGTGGCTTTTAGCCCAATATTTGCTGGATCTAATTTCAGTATTTCTGAAAGTGAATTAACAATAGCATCCCTGAATGGTGATATTTTAGGTGTCTCACAAATTATAGTTGCATCAATATTAAATATTTCTAATCCTAATTTAGAAATTTTATTAATACAAAAATCAATAATGGTTTTACTATCTAAATTCTTATTGGCAACATCTGTATCTGCAAAAAAGATTCCTATGTCACCAAGAGCACTCGCACCTAATATTGCATCGGCAATAGAATGCAAAAGAACATCACCATCAGAGTGCGCATTAATCGAATGATCACATTCAATAAAACACCCACCTAAAATAATTCCATTGCCTGGTTTGTAGGTATGTAAATCAAACCCGGTTCCTGTTCTTGTATTAAATTTTCTTAAAAGATCAATATCTTCTGGATATGTAACTTTAATGTTAGCCGAACTTCCTTTAATTTTTGAAACTGAATAATTCATCCGCTCCATCACAAAAGATTCATCAGGAATATTAATACCCTCATTGACACATAATGTTAAGGCAGATAAAAGCTTTTTAGCATCACAAATTTGAGGCGTTTGAACTAAATAATAGTCATCTTTATTGACTGTTACATCTTGTTTAAGAGAGAGTTTTTTAATAGATTCTCTAACGGGTGTATAAAAAAATGAGCAGTCTGATTTATCATTTTGAATTTTATCTAATAGCAATTTAATATCTTTGGACTCAATATTAGGTCTGGCTACATCATGCGTTAATACATAGTCATAATTATCTAATACTTCACTCTTGAGGGCATTTAGAACTGAAATAGCTCGAGTTTCTCCTCCTTCAATTAAATGAATCTTTGGATCATTATAAAAATTTTGATCTTTAATAAATTGATCATTCTTATGAATAGGAATAATAATTTTAGAAATTAATTCAGAAGCCAGAAAAACTGAAATAGTTTTTTCAATTAGAGTTGATTGGTCAATTTGGGAGTATTGTTTAGGTTGTTCCGATGAAAACCTTGCTCCTGTTCCTGCAGCAGGGATAATAGCTAAAATATTATTTTTCATCTTCTGCTATTGAATCTTTTTCATTAAATTTTATAAATTGCTCATTTGGCATTGAAAGATTTAAATTTTCTCTAGCATAATTTTCAATATGCTCTTCACTATCTTGGGCATTAATAATCTCAAATCTTAATTCTTCATTACTATCCCTTAAAGTGTTGTTTCTAAGAGATAGCTCAGTGTTTTCATCTATTAAATCTTCTCTTTCCTTATAACCATTAGAGCTAATAAGTAGATTATATAAAAGAACTAAAATTATTACTGATAGAAAAATAAAAAGAAGTAATCTTTTCATTAGCCAATCTTTAGATCAGGACATTCATCTTCTATCCATAAAAGACGATTATACTTTGCAACCCTATCTGAGCGACACGGGGCTCCAGTTTTAATCTGTCCAGACCCAAGCCCTACAGCAAGATCTGCGATTGTTGTATCTTCGGTTTCACCAGATCGATGAGAAATAATAGATTTATAATTATTTAGGTTGGCTAACTCTATAGTTTCTATGGTCTCTGTTATAGAGCCTATCTGATTAAACTTAATTAAAATTGCATTTGCTAAACCGGCATCAATACCTTCTTGAAAAATTTTCTTATTAGTAACAAATAAATCATCGCCAACTAATTGGCATTTAGATCCAATTTTTTTAGTTAATACTTCCCACCCATCAAAATCATTTTCATCCATACCATCTTCAATTGAGATAATTGGATAATTATTTACAAGATTCTCTAAGTAATCAGCAAAGCCCTGTGAATCTAAACTTCTTCCCTCTCCTGTTAGATGGTATTTGCCATCTTTAAAAAATTCACTAGCTGCACAGTCCAACGCAAGATATACATCCCTTCCAGGCTCAAGATTAGATTTCTTAATAGACTCAAGAATAAGCTTAATTGCCTCTTCATTCGATTGAAGATTTGGAGCAAAACCACCCTCATCTCCAACAGCAGTAGATAGATTTCTATCCTTTAATATAGTCTTGAGATTCCAATATATTTCTGAAGACCATCTCATAGCTTCTTTAAAATTTTTGGCACCCTTCGGTATAATCATGAATTCTTGGATATCAATATTATTATCAGCATGCTCCCCGCCGTTGAGAATATTCAACATTGGCATAGGAAGATTTGGTTTAACAGAATTACCTGTAATATTTTTATAAATATCTGCAAAATAACTATGCAGGCTTTTATCTAAATCTTTAGCGGCAACTCTGCAAATAGCTAGAGAAACAGCCAGGATTGCATTGGCACCAAGATTTGATTTATCTTCTGTTCCATCAAGTTTAATTAATTGATTATCGATTTTTTCTTGCTCTGATGGGTCTTGACCTATGAGAACTGGACCTATAATTTGATTTATATTATCTACTGCCTTAAGGACGCCTTTGCCTAAATAGGCATCTGAGCCATCTCTTAGTTCTATTGCCTCTTTAGCACCCGTAGAAGCTCCACTTGGAACCATTACTCCAGCTGTAAGTAAATTATCTAATGTGATCCTGCATGCCACAGTAGGAAGGCCTCTTGAATCTAATACTTGAATAGCTTTTATTGATGTTATTTTTGACATTTATTTTAAGAAATATCTAAATCTTCTTGATCTTTTATAAATTTATCTAGATTTTTAATTTGGTTTAAAAATGGTTCTAGCATATCTAATCTTAAAGCACAGGGTCCATCACATTTAGCATTATCAGGATCAGGGTGTGCTTCAAGAAACAAACCTGCAATTCCTTGTGAAATTCCTGCCTTTGCTAGACTTAAAAGATACTCTCTTCTTCCGCCAGCAGCATTGCCTAGACCTCCAGGCAACTGAAGTGAGTGAGTGACATCAAATATTACTGGATAGCTAAAATCTTTAAGAATCTGAAAATTAAGAGTATCTACAATAAGATTGTTATAACCAAAACTATTACCTCTTTCACAAAGAGTAATATTGTCATTTCCTGCCTCAGAACATTTTTTAATTATATTTTTCATTTCAGGCGCGGCAAGAAATTGAGGTTTCTTAAATTGCACAATGGATTGAGTTTTTGCTGCTGCAATCACAAGGTCAGTTTGCCTTGCAAGAAAAGCTGGAATTTGGATAATTTCACATATTTCACTAACAGGTTGAGCCTGATCTGATTCATGAATGTCAGTTATTACTGCGCAATCAAAAGTAGATGAAACTTTTTCAAGTAATTTTAAACCCTCTTCCATACCAGGGCCTCTAAACGAATCAATAGAGCTTCTGTTTGCTTTATCAAATGAACCTTTAAAAATCCAATTAATATTATGCTTATCTGTGATGCTTTTAAATTTTTCTGCAACTCGCATCACCATCTCTTCAGATTCAAGAACATTGACACCACCCATAAGAGTTAAGGGTTGATTGTTAGCAATAGTAAAATTTCTTAGTTTAATATCTTTCATTTAGATATTTTAAGGGCATTTTTTATAAAACTGTTAAAAATTGGATGTCCATCTCTGGGATTCGATGTAAATTCAGGATGAAATTGGCATGCTAGGAACCAAGTATGATCAGGAATTTCAATCATTTCAACTAATTTACCATCCACAGATGTTCCGGCAACTTTAAGGCCAGCTTCGACCATTTGATCTTTATAGGCAGGATTGACTTCATATCTATGTCTATGTCTTTCTGTTATTTCATCTTTTTTATACATTTTGTATGCACTAGAAGATTTTGCTAATTTACATACCTGTCCACCTAATCGCATAGTGCCGCCTAAATCTGAATTAGAGGTACGTTTTTCTTTTTTTCCACTTCTATCATTCCATTCAGTAATTAGAGCTATTACTGGATCAGGAGTGTTTAAATTAAATTCAGTACTATTAGCCTCTTTAAGCTTTAAAACATCTCTTGCAAATTCTATGATTGCTATTTGCATGCCTAAACATATTCCTAGATAAGGCACTTTATTAACTCTTGCATATTTACATGCATGAATCATTCCCTCAATACCCCTTTCTCCAAAGCCACCTGGAATAAGAATTGCATCACTAAAACCTAGAACTTTTTTTACATTCTTAGCTGTAATATTTTCAGCCTCTACAAATACTATATTTACTTTAGCTTTATTTTTTATACCAGCATGCTCCAAGGCTTCGTTAATTGATTTATAAGAGTCTTTTAATTCAGTATATTTGCCAACAAATGCAACATTTACTTCATAGAGAGGATTAAGTTTAGCCGCAACCACTCTTTTCCAATCATTTAAATTAGGTTTTTTAGATTTAATTTTAAGTTTTTTAATAATAATTTCATCTACTTTTTGTTTGTGAAGAAGAAGTGGAATTGAATACACTGTTGAAACATCATGCATAGAAATAACATTAGATGGATGCACGGAGCAAAATAAAGCTATTTTTTTTCTTTCATCTTTGGGAAGCTCTTGCTCAGATCTGCATATTAAACAGTCAGGGCTTATACCTAAAGATCTAAGCTCTTTAACTGAATGCTGTGTGGGTTTAGTTTTGAGCTCCCCTGAGACCTTTATAAAAGGAACAAGAGTAAGGTGAACAAAGGCTGTTGAATTAGATGGTAAATCAAGCGACATTTGACGAATAGCTTCAACAAATGGCTGGCTTTCAATGTCACCCACTGTCCCACCAATCTCAATTATGGCAATATCGTTGCCTTTTGCTCCTGCTTTTATTCTTTTTTTAATTTCATCAGTAATATGAGGAATTACTTGAACAGTTCCACCTAAATAATTACCTTTTCTTTCATTTCTAATAACTGTTTCATAGACTCTTCCAGCAGTAAAATTATTTTTTGCGGATGCTTGAAATCTTACAAATCTCTCATAATGACCAAGATCTAAATCTGTCTCTGTTCCATCATTAGTTACAAAAACCTCTCCATGCTGAAAAGGGCTCATTGTTCCAGGATCAACATTGATATATGGATCGAGTTTAATAAGTGAAACTTTAAGACCTCTTGATTCAAGAATAGCACCAAGAGATGCAGCTGCAATGCCCTTTCCTAATGAAGAAACAACGCCGCCTGTTATAAAAATGTATTTAGTTTTTGCCATCAGTTTTATTGATTATGATGGGATAACAGAATATCAGATAATAGCTAATTGATAAATGAAATTAAGCAGAATCTTCAAATAAAGGCCTAGATAAATCTGCCCAATCTACATCAATATCACTTTGAGCATCTTCATACTCAAGTAATCCAAGCTTATCAAACTTCCCTCTAACAGAATCTGTCAAGAGACCAATTCTAGATAAATTAGGTACAATTCTTTGGAAGAGCAGTTTTTGGAACATTTTAGTAATATCTGAAGATTGTTGAAATACCCTAGCTTCTTCCTTATCCCATCCAAAATGATCGAAAACATCATTTGATACTAATCTTTCTCGACTTAGTAAACATGCTTCATATGCAAATTGAGCTCTTTCTTCTATCTCATCTTCAGATAAAGTGGATATAAATTCTTCTAAATAATTAACTCCAAAAGTTACATGCCTTGCTTCGTCTCTAATTATTAATCCAAGCATATCTTTTAGAACTGGATCAGTAGTTAAATCTCTAGACGATTGAAATGCTGCTAAAGCTAAGCCTTCAATAATAATTTGCATACCAATAAACTTAAGATCCCATCTTTCGTCTGTAAGAATTTTATCAAGGATTGATTTGAGTTCATTTCCAACCGGATACATTAACTTTGTTCTTGTTTGTATGTATTTATTAAATGCTTCGACATGTCTAGCTTCATCAAAAGTTTGTGATGCAGCATATAGTTTTGCATTAAAGCTAGGTGCGCAACTTGTTAGTTGAGATGCAACTAAAACAGCACCTTGTTCTCCATGCAAAAATTGACTCATACTCCAGGCTTGTCTATGCCTTAAAAATTCAACCTTCTTTTCATCTGACATTTTTTGGTAGGGAGGATAATTGTCCCAAAAAATTGGAAAAGGTTCTTTAAGCTCTTCATAGGGCCTATTCCAGTCAATATCCATCTCTACATTCCAATTTAATTCTTTACCTAGTTCGTATAACCTTTTAATCCTATTATCTTGAATTCTATAATCCCAATTATAGGCACCTTGAAGCGGGGTATGAAATACCTCAGCTATATCTTCAGCATTCTTTTCAGTCATGTATTCTGGAAAATCTGCCTCAAAGGTAATTTTTCTTAAATTTTCTTTTATGTAATTAATTTTCATGGATTTATATAAATAACTTTTACTCTTGGGGTTATCCTAGTCATAAGTTCATATGAAATCAAATTATTTTTCATTGCTAAACTTTTAAGAGAATTATTTTTATCCCAAAAAATACACCAATCACCAATATTACAATTTGGAATATTTGTTATATCTATGGAAAGTAAATCCATGCTTATTTGACCAAAAATATTTGCTGAAAAATTATTTATAGATACTTTTGTATTATCAAGCGTTGCTTGAGGTAAGCCATCTGCATAACCTGCATATACAATTGCTATATCCATGTCATTAGATGCTTCGACTCTTCCGTTATAGCCTACTCTATCGCCTTTCTTTATCTTTTTTATCTCAATAATCTGAGATTTGAAAGTCATTGCAGACTCTAAAGTATTATTTCCAGCAAAGCCTCCATACAAACCTATGCCTGATCGAACCCAATCAAAGGTTTTTTGTGGAAAATTTAAAATACATCCAGTATTACCAATACTTTGTGGTGTAGTTTCCTTTAAAGATTTTGAAATATTATTAAATAAATTAAATTGTTTGGTATTCATATCATCTTCAGGGTTATCTGAACAAGCCAAATGTGACATAAGTGTAAATTCTTTTTGATTTAGTCTACTTTCGTAAAGGGTTAAAAAATCTACAGGTGAAAAACCAAGTCGGTTCATTCCAGTATTAACTTTTATCCATGGATGAATATTTTTATTATCTAAAATAAATAATTGATTTTTATTATGAACAACAGAGTCAAAGTTTTTATCAGCAGCTAACCGAGCATCCTCTTTGTTATATAATCCTTGCATCAAGAGTATTTTTTTTTGTGTAAATTCTCTGACACTTAATGCTTCTTCAATTCGAACAAGTCCATAACCGTCCACAATATCATCAATACTTTCAGCAATTTTATTAAGTCCATGACCATAAGCATTGGCTTTTAATATAGCCATGAATTTAGTTTTTGGGCTAATTAGAGATTTTAGGTAAATGATATTATTTCTAATAATATCGATATCAATTATGAGTTCTGCTGACGGCTCCTTCATTCAAATGAATCGTAAAATCCATCATTTGAGAAGTTTTCAAACCTTGTGTATTCTTTTAAGAAAGTTAAATAGCACGTACCTATTGGGCCATTTCTTTGCTTGCCAATAATGACTTCTGCTTTATTTCCTTGATCAGAGTCTTCGTTATATACCTCATCTCTGTAAAGAAATAAAATTACATCAGCGTCCTGCTCAATTGCGCCTGAATCTCTTAAATCAGACATAATAGGTCTTCTATTGGGTCTTGAATCTACACCCCTATTTAACTGAGACAAAGCTATAACAGGAACATTCAGTTCTCTTGCAAGCGATTTAAGTGACCTTGAAATTTCAGAAATTTGGTTGACTCTATTCTCAGTAGACCCAGGTATCTGCATAAGTTGAAGATAGTCAACAACTATAAGAGATAACCCGTTCTCTTCTGATCTATGTAAGCGCCTAGATTTAGCTAAGAGCTCCATTGGTGATAACGTTGAACTATCATCAATATATAAAGGTTTATTTTTAAGTTTTTCGCCTTCTTCAAAGATTAATTTCAATTCATTATCTTTTAACATTCCAGATCGAACTTTTTGTTGATCAATTTTACACATTCCAGAAAGCAGCCTTGTGGTTAAGGATTCACCAGGCATTTCTAAACTAAATATTAAAATAGCTCCATCGTTATCATCGTTTAAAAGAACATTTTCAGCTAGATTCATAGCAAATGCTGTCTTGCCCATACTAGGTCTTCCAGCAACTACTATTAAATCTCCATCCTGAACACCTTGGAGTTTTGTATCTAAATCCTTAAAGCCAGTAGAATTTCCAATAATATTACCTTTACCCATTTTAGATAGCTTATGCAATCTATCCATTGTTGCTGGGATCAACTCTTGCATTGATTGCATTGCACTATCAGATAGACTGGCCTGCTCATTTAGAGCAAATATCTTTCTTTCAGCTTCATTAAGAAGGCTTGCTCCATCCTGACCTTGAGGATTATTGATTAACTCTGCAATTTCTGAATTAGTCTTCATTAATTGCCTAGTAAGTGATCTTTGTCTTATTATTTCTGCGTATGCTTCTATATTTGCAGCAGTTGGGGTGCTCGTAGCTAATTCAATTAAATAATTTTTTCCACCAATTTTATTGAGGAGATTTTTGTTATCTAATTTTTCTGAAACGGTTATAGGATCTAAAGGCTTATTCTCTTCAATCAATTCAAACATTGATTCATAAATAAGCTGATGGTCTTTTCCCTGAAAGTCTTCGTGATTAATTATAGGAGTAACGGTATCAAATCTTTCGGTTTCGAGCATTAAACCGCCTAATACAGCTCTTTCTGCTTCTCTGGCTTGCTCGTTAATATTTTGTGTTAATTCAGACATGGAATATGATTTTTACATCATATTTTAAAATACACAACTACTCTGGCAATACTTTAACTAAAACTTCAACTGAAACTTCAGGATGTAGAGCTATAAATACATTATGATCGCCTTGTTCTTTAATAGGGCCATCAGGTAATTGAACTTCACTTTTATCAATATTTATTTCTGAAGCAACAAAAGCATCTGCAATTTCTCTAGTTCCAACTGAGCCATATAAAGCGCCTTCTTCTGTTACAGGAACTGTAATTTCACATGAAGCGCCCTCTAAAGCCTCGGCTCTTCCTTGAGCTTGAGCTAGAGCATCTGCTGATGCTGCAGCTAATTCACCTTTTCTAGATTCAACTTCTGCTACATTTTTGTCACTTGCAAATGCAGCCTTCTTTTGAGGGATAAGAAAATTTCTTGCATAACCAGATTTAACATCAACTATGTCTCCAATTTCACCCAATCTTTGTATTCTATCTAATAGTATAATTTTCATTTTTATTTATGCATGTCAGTATAAGGAAGTAAGGCTAAGAACCTTGCAATCTTTATGGATTTAGTAACTTTTCTTTGATTTGATGCTGAAATACCAGTAACTCTAGCTGGAACAATTTTTCCAGTTTCAGTAATAAATTGTCTCAGAACATCTGTATTTTTATAATCAAAATTATTTGGTAATTGAAATTTTTTCATTTATGCGCCCTCTTCTTCGTTAGATTCTTTAATTGGAGCTTCTTCTTTAGTAGGAGCTACTTTTTTTACTTCCTTAGCAGGAGCTTCGTCTACAACTTCAGCTCTCTTATTTTTATTTTCTAGAGCTTCTGTTAACAGGACAGAGTCTTCGCCAGATAAATCTTTAACAGCCAATATTAAATGTCTAATAATAGCTTCGTCATATTTTATCTTAGTTTCTATCTCAGCAATATTTTGAGGATTACCTTGCATACGATAAAGCAAGTAATGACCTTTATGATGGTTGTTAATAGAATAAGCAAGCTGCCTTCTACCAATATCCTCTACCTTTTTAACTTCAAACGAGTTATCTGATAAAAGCTTTGCAAATTTCTTTTGAAATTCATCCATCTTAGAGGAAAGATTAGGATTAATTATTAATATTGTTTCGTAATTATTCATATTTACCTTTTGGTTAAAGATTTTCTCTTATTTAAGAAAACCAAGGAAGATGCATTCTAATGTAAAAAAATTTTACAATCAATACTCGCCTTTAGCCCAATTTAAAAACTTGGAGATAAGGCTTTGATTATTTTCTAAAATATAATTCTCTTTCTTTTGAATATGCCCGTGAGAAACTAGGCCAATTGAGGTAGCGTATATCGGATTTTGAAGAATATTTTCCATTCCTTGGAATTTAGAAGGCACACCAAGCCTTACGCTTGTTTGAAAAATTGATTCTGCGAGCTCAACAACACCTTCCATTTTTGATGTTCCACCAGTAAGGACAATTCCAGCTGGAATTTTATCTTCGAAACCATTTCTGCTTATCTCTGCTTTAACTAACTGGCATAGCTCAATATATCTTGGCTCTATAAAGCCTGCTAAAGTTCTTCTTGCAAGCTCTGTGGGCGGTCTACCACCTACTCCTCTTACTTCTATAACCTCTTCATCATTTGTAAATTCTGGAACTGCACATCCTTGTCTTTGTTTTATATCTTCTGCTTCAGGAGTAGGAGTTCTTAATGCGACAGCAATATCATTGGTTACCATATCTCCAGCGATAGGAATATTTCCCGTAAAACCGATTGAGCCTGCTTGAAATATTGCTATATCAGTAGTACCTCCTCCAATATCAACCAAACATACACCTAAATCTTTTTCATCATCAGATAGTATTGAGTGAGAGCTTGCTAGCTGCTCAAGGACATATCCTTCGACTTTAAGACCACAATTTTTTACACATTTTTCAATATTCATAACTGCATTATTTGAGCAGGTGACTAAATGAACTCGGGCTTCAAGCCTTACACCAGACATTCCTAATGGGTCTTTTATACAATCTTGATCATCTATAACAAACTCTTGAGGTATAACATGAAGAACTTTTTGGTCTGATGGTATAGCTATAGCTTGAGCTGATTCAATAACTCTTTCTATATCAGAAGATGAAACTTCTTTATCCTTTATCGCCTCTATCCCTTGAGAATTAAAGCTTCTGATATGATTTCCAGCAATCCCAACAAATACTGATTTAATTTTTTCTTCGATCATGGATTGGGCTTGTTCAACTGCTTTCTGTATTGCATCAGTTGTAACATCAATATTTACAACTACGCCTTTTTTTAGGCCGCTAGATGGATATGATCCTAGAGCAATAATTTCAAGATTATCCTGAGCATCGTATTGACCGACAATACAAACTATCTTGGAAGTTCCAATATCTAAACCAACAACAATATCTGAATCTTTTGAAGAATTATTTGCCATAATTTAATGCTATCCCATCCTTGTATCTTAAATCTATCATACTAGGTATAGAGTTACTTTCGTATACATAATTTAAGCTTTGTTTAAAAGAATTTAACCTATCTTTTGATATAACTTTACCAAATTTTATCTCTGTATTATTTTGAGAAACTAGTATCCATCCAGATGAATATTTAAAATCAAGTTGAGTAAACTTATTTTGCTCTAATTTAATTTCAGTATTAATAAAATTAATTAGACTCATTGCATCAATCAACTGATTGCTCGGACAAAAAACTTTTATTAATTGGTTATTTTTTTTATCAAAATTAAATTTCTCCATATTGGTATCAATATAATATTTTTCATTCCAGATAAAAATCGGTATCTTAGTATTAATAATTATTCTTACATTTCCATTGATTCTAAAATTAATTTTAAAATCTTCAATCCAGTCTTGATTTAGTAAAATATCCTTTATACCTTTATTTGTATTCGCAAGCTTTAATTCAGATATTAATTCTTTTTGAGCTTTATACATAAAGTTCTCTTCAAAAATTATCTCAATATTTTTAGATTTACTACAGGAGCTTATAGTTATTAAAAAAATTACTACAAATAGGAATTTATATCTGAACATCTTTAATGATTAATTGGACTAGCTCTTTATATGAAATCCCTGCCAATGCAGCTGATCTCGGAACGCAGCTATGAGAAGTCATACCTGGAACAGTATTAATTTCTAAAACATAGAAATTTCCGATTGAGTCCTCAAGAATATCTACTCTCCCCCAATTTGAGCAACCTAATTTATTAAAAGCTTGTAAAGATAGGTTATTAATTTCTTCTTTAGTTGATTGATCAAGCTGTACTTCAAGTAATTGAGTACTATCTGAAATATATTTTGCATCATAATCATAAAAACTATTACTAGTCTTGATTTCTATTATTGGGAGGCACTTACCGTTGATGATAGAGACTGTATATTCTCTATGTTTAATAGATTCCTCAAAAATAAAAGCTCTATTTGTAGTTTGTGCATTTCTAATAGAATTTTCAAGATCAATATCAGAATTAATTTCAAAAATATCTATACTTGACCCATCCTCTTCGGGTTTTAAGAATAATTTTTTAATGTCTGAATCATACTTTGTATTAAAAGTATCAAAAGGAGATTGCATATTAAAATCAATCTTTTCTACTGAGAATCCTCTAGGAGTAGGAATAGATTTAGATTTTAAAATATTTTTAAAATTAGATTTATTCCATGTATTTTTGCATGCCAGGTAGTCTGAACCTGTATATAAAATACCGAGACTATCTAGACCTTTTTGCAAGTTGCCTGATTCGCCTTCAAACCCATGAAGAGCTATAAAAACTAAATCATATTCTTTTAAATATTCTAATTTATCAATATCATTAAAGTCTTTTAAGTTAACTGAGTAACCTAAATCTAAGAGAGCTTTATATATCGCTTCTCCACTATCAAGAGAGACCTCTCTTTCTGAAGATGCTCCTCCATAAAGAACTATAATTTTTTTTATTTCTGCCATTTCTTCTTTATTACTTCACATATAGATGAAATACTGCCAGCTCCTTGGGTAACAAGAATCTCAAAATCAGAAGATAAGTCTTTAATCTCATGTAATATTAATTTATTAGAGGTAAGGCTCGCATTAAGTTTTCCTTTCTGCTTGATACTTTCTAGAAGTGTTTTTGAGGATATCCCTTTTATAGGAGTTTCGCTTGCTGGATAGATATCTAATAATAAAAGTGAATCTGGCATAGACAAAACATCAATAAAATCGTTATAAAGTTGAGCAGTTCGCGTATATCTATGCGGCTGAAATATCATACAAATCTTTTTCTTTGGAAATGCTTGTTGAATTGCATTAATTGTTGATCTTATTTCTTCTGGATGATGCCCATAATCATCTATTAAAATTATTTTCTTTTTATTAATCTTTATTTCATGTTTTTCAAATCTTCTTGAGACACCTTTAAATTTCTTAAGGCCTTTTTGTATAAAATTTATTGGAATGCCTTCTTCAATACTTGCAGCAATAGCTGCCGCAGCATTGTACAAATTATGCTTTCCAGGCATGGGTAAACTGAATGAGTGATTCTTTTGCTCAATATGGTCAGTTAAATTAAAACTTTGGTGGTTGTTTTTATAACTAGTATTAGATATCTGATAGTCACTTGTTGCAGAAAACCCAAACGAAATTTGTCTTCTCGAAATTTTCTTTGCAACTTTTCTTACATTCTTATCATCCCCATTGAGAATTAGTGCGCCATAAAAAGGAATATTTTCTCCAAACATTTGAAAGGAATTTAACAATTTATCCATATCATTATCGTAATAACTTAGATGATCATTATCGATATTTGTAAATACTCCAACATCTGGTTGAAGATGTAAAAAAGAGCCATCGCTTTCATCTGCTTCAGCTATTAGATAATTTCCACTTCCTAGTTCTGAATTTTTTCCTATTCCTAAAACTTTTCCACCCACAATGTACGTAGGACTCAATAAAGCTTCACTAAATATATTTGCAAGCATGCTTGTTGTAGTTGTCTTTCCATGACTTCCCGCTATAGCTATACTCTCGTAACCTCTCATTAAACTTCCCAACATTTGGGCTCTTGGAATGATAGTAATACCTTTTCTTTTTGCAATTCTATATTCTGGATTAGAGGTCTTGATTGCAGATGACATTACTACCAAATCTGCTTTTCCAAGATTTTTTTCATTATGTGTATAAAAAACTTTTGCTCCTATTTTTTTTAGATCACTAAGAGATTTTGATTTGTTTATATCTGATCCACTTACTTTATAGCCTTTTCTTAAAAGCAAATAGGCAATACCAATCATCCCAGAGCCTCCAATGCCTATAAAATGAATATGTTTAATTTTCTTTAGAGGGTTCATAAAGTATTTTTATTTAAGATTGAAGAAACAATATTTTTTGCAGCTTCATTGTGATTAGTTTCTAAATTCATTTGCTGCCAAGTTATATATTTTTTATCTTCTAAAATAGAGTTAATTTTTCTCTTGAGATCTTCAATTCCATTTTGTTGTTCATGAATCAATCCCATGCCTTTTTTTTCAATATATTTAGCATTAAATAACTGATGATTATCTATAGCATTAGGCAAAGGTATCATTAGTAAGCCTTTTTTCATTGAAATTGTCTCTGATAAGCTTAATGCACCAGACCTAGAGATTACAAAATCAGACCAATCAATTAATAAATTTGGATTATCAAAAAATTCCTCTATTTCAATATTATTACAATCCTCATATAGTTTGACCAGATCTTCTTTTTTACCCTTGCCGCATTGATGTCTAATGGATAATGGGTAATTAATGTTTTTTAGAATTAGAGGAAGATTATCATTGAGATACTTTGCTCCCTGGCTTCCTCCTGTTATGTATATTTTGATATTTTCAGCATCTGGCTTTTGAAATGAGGGCGTAAAAGAACTGCGAATTGGATTGCCAACAACTTCTGATTTTTTTATCTGTTTATTATGAAGCGGCATGCCTAAAAAAATTTTCTTAGCAATCATTGAAGATAGCTTGTTAGCTGAGCCTAAAACTGTATTTTGCTCATGAACATATATTGACTTAAAAAGAATAAATGCTGCTAAAGAAACAGGAATAGTTATAAAGCCACCAAAGACAATTACAGAATCAACTTTATTAAGTTTTATGATACTTAATAATCTAAAAATATTTATAGGAAGCTTAAGCAAAACAAAGATCTTATTTGCTAATCCATTCCCTCTAAAACCTTCCATTGATATTGATTCATATTGAATTTCTGGAATATTCTTAATTGCATTTTTTTCAAGAAGACTATTTGAACCTAGAAAAATAACTTCATGACCACAATTAATGAATTCACTTCCAACTGACACTGCAGGATATATGTGTCCACCTGTCTTGGCAGCAGCAATTAAAACTTTCATATACTAATAAAACTTATTTTCATTATTAATTCTTAAAACTATAGCAATAAAGGACATCATTATAATAATGCTAGTTCCCCCGTAGCTTATAAAGGGTAATGTTAAACCTTTTGTTGGAAGAAGGCCTATATTTACTGCTAAATTAAACAGAGCTTGAATTGAGATTAAAAAACCAATGCCAAAGGTAACAAAACCCTGAAAAAACCTCTTTAAGGCTAAAGAATGAATAGCGATTGAAAAAATAGCAAAAATCATAGCTAAATATAGTGAGATTAATAAAATAACTCCGAATATTCCTAATTCCTCAACGAGTACAGCAAAAATAAAGTCTGTATGAGCTTCTGGCAGAAAAAGATTTTTTTGAAAACTGTTACCTAGCCCCAACCCTATCCAGTTTGCTTGACCAATTCCTATCAACGAATTACTTAATTGCCATCCAGCACCCTGTTGGACTAAAAATGGATCCATAAATGACATAACTCTCGTCAGTCTAAAAGGAGTGAAGTAGATGGCAACAAATCCTAGAGCGCCTATTAATAAAATTAGTAACCCAAATTGAAAAAAAGATATGCCAGCAAAAAATAAGATTGCTACCACTACAGCACATATAATTGCTGTTGTTCCAAGGTCAGGCTGCGATAAGATCAAAAAAGACACAAGACCTAATAACATTAAAGGTTTAAGAAAACCTCTTAGTGTACTTATTTCTCCCATTCTTCGAACACAATATCCGGATGTATATAAAATCATACTAAATTTGCAAACTTCAGCGGGTTGGATGTTAATTGGTCCTAATCTTATCCACCTAATACTTCCATTTACCTCAGTACCAATACCGGGAATAAATAGAGCAACGAGAAGTAATATACTTATAAGCATGAAAAGCCAGTCTGTTTTTTCTAACAAGGAGGAAGGAATTGAAAGAAAGACTGTAAATATAAAAATACCAACTCCAATAAATAAAGCCTGCCTGGTTGCAAAATGGAAAGGGTTGCCTGTTAAGTTATCTGCAATATAGATACTTGATGATGTAACCATTATCAAGCCAAGAGTAATTAATCCTACTAAGGAAATTGAAAGAAAAATATTATTTCTATAAATCATATAACAATATTTCTTGAGTCAATTTATTAAAATATTCTCCTCTTTCTTCAAAATTTTTAAAATCATCTCCACTTGGATATCCTGGCGAAAATAGAATATTCTGAGATTCATAGTTATTTAAAATATGTATTAGGACATCATCTAAATTTTTAAAAAGCTGTTTATTTGAATGAATAATACAATTATTAATTTCATCGACATGTGAGCCAAAAATAAAGATAGTGTCAGGACCCTCAGGATGAAAGTTATTAAAACCCTCTTTTACTGGGTTTCCACAGATAATTAAATGATATTTACTGCCTTTAAAATAAATATTTGCCTTATCAATTGCATAATCTAGTGAATGCATATTGGTTGATTTAGAGTCATTAATTATAGATTCTGTAATCATCTCAAATCTAAAAGGTAAATTCTTTAAATCACTTGGTTCTGCATCTTTGCCAGTAATCCACTTGAATAGCTCGAAAGGATTATTTTCATAAGAAATTTCTTTTGCATCCAATATTCTTTCTTTTGCATACTTATATTCATCAAAGCTTCCATGATAATCAATATGATCTGGGGCTATATTTAATAAAACTCCGTAATCAAGTTTATTTTCTTTAAATTTATCCAATTGCTGACTTGATAGTTCTATAACCGAAAAATCTACACCACTATTGATGTAATCAAGAACAGGTTCTCCAATATTGCCAATTAAATTTACAGAATAGTTTTTGCTTAATAGCTGATATAAGTGGAAGCAAGTTGTACTTTTTCTATTAGTTCCTGTTATGCCAATTTTAATAGAGGTATCTTCTTGAAGAAAAATGTCTATATCAGTTAAAACTTCTTTAGAAGCAATAGACTGTAACTTTTTAAAATCTTCTTTACTGATTCCTGGGCTGCAATATATTACATCCCAATTATTTTTTAAGTCATTGGTGAAATAATCTGAAGTATAGAGATCTTTGTTATCATCAAATATCTGATAATCAATATTATTTCTTATTAGATATCTTTCAATTGATTTTCCAGTAATTCCGTAGCCATATATTAAAGACTTCACAAAATAAAATCTTTATCTAATTTTTAATGTCGCCAATGCAACTAATATTAAAATGATTGTTATTATCCAGAATCGAACTATTATTTTTGGCTCTTCCCAGCCCTTTAATTCAAAGTGATGATGAATTGGTGCCATAAGAAACACTCTTTTACCTCTTAATTTAAATGATATAACTTGAATCGCTACACTTAGGGTTTCCATTACAAAAACTCCAGCCATTATTGCAAAAACCAATTCATGCCTCAGTATGACTGCAATTATTCCAAGAGCGGCACCAAGAGTTAAAGAACCAACATCACCCATGAAAATTTGAGCCGGATAAGTGTTGTACCAAAGAAATCCAATACCAGAACCAACCAGTGCTCCACAAAATACCACTAGTTCTCCAGATATCTCAAGATGAGGTAGGTATAAATAATCTGCTATCAGAACATTCCCCATTCCGTAAGCAATTAGACCCAGAGCCCCAGCTATAAGAATTGTAGGCATAATTGCCAACCCATCCAAGCCATCAGTTAGGTTTACAGCATTTGAAGAACCAACAACAACAAAAGATCCTAAAAATATAAAAAGAAATGGGCTCATGTTAATTAAAAGATTTTTGTCAAAAGGAACAATAAACGCAGTTTCAGCAGGCACTTCAGCTGAAAAATATAGAAATGCAGTTGTTATAAATGCAAATAGTGTTTGAAAAACGATCTTTTGTTTACTTGTTAGACCATCTGAACTTTTTGACTTAATTTTAAGATAATCATCTAAAAATCCTATAAAACCAAATGTAACAGTTATAAAAAGAACTACCCAAATATACCTATTCCCTAAATCTGCCCAAAGCAAGGTCGAGATAAGAAGAGAAAGGATTATTAATAATCCTCCCATTGTGGGTGTTCCAGTTTTTTTATAGTGACTTTTTGGCCCATCTATTCGAACATGCTGCTCAAACTGAAGTCTCTTTAAAAGATTGATGACAAAAGGGCCAAGCAAGATCGACATAAGAAGTGCAGTTACTGTTCCACCTATAGTTCTAACAGTTATATACCTTAATACATCAAAACCAGGATCTATTCCTACTAAAACTGTTCCTAGATACTCAAACATCTATATATTTCCTCTATGAGCATTTATGAATTGTTCCATATGCATTCCCCTTGAACCTTTTAGGATTACTAAATCTTCTTTTTTAATATTATTAACTAAAAATTCGTTCAATTGTTCTTTATCACTAAAGAAAAAGCCGTTTTTACCAAAAGCACTTACAGAAAAGCGAGTTAAATCTCCAAAACCTATAAATAAATCTACTTTATGATTCTTTGCATATATACCGACCCCTTGATGAAGTTTTTTTCTATATCTTCCAAGCTCTTTCATATCTCCTAAAATAAAAATAGCTCTTTTCTTATTAAAACTTTTAATAAGATCTATAGATTTTTTAACAGATTCAGGATTTGCATTATAAGTATCATCAATTAATAAAGATCCCTTAATCCATTTAGATTGTTTTTGTCTCAAGTTATTAACTGATGATTTTTCCAGTCCTGTTAGAAAAGAATCAATTGGATTATTAATACAAAAACCTGCAGCAAAGGTTGCTAAAATATTTTTAATATTATGATCTCCCAAGAGGGTTGTGGTAATTTTAATACTTAAATTATATTTTTTAGAGCAAATATTAAACTCTGTTCTATTCGAATAATTTCTAATATTTGTAGAATAAAAATCTGCATTTGATTTAAGTCCAAAAGTTATAATATGGATATCATTTCTTATATTGCTCCAAAATTTTAAGTGAGATGGATTTTCACTAGGAACAACCAAATAGCCATTCTTTCTTATATTGGGAACTAGTTCTGACTTAACTTTAAGGACTCCTTTAATATTTATTAAATTTTCTAGATGTGAGTTACCTATATTAGTTATGACTCCAATGCTTGGCTTTAAGACTGAACTTAAATAATGAATATCTTTTGGTTTTGATGCCCCCATCTCAATTACTAAAGTTTTAGATTTAGGGTTGGCATTAATTATGCTTAATGGCATACCAATTTCATTATTAAAGTTTTTAAGCGTACTTGAGCTTCTCTTAATAGAGTTGGTAATTAACTGAGTTGTGGTCGTTTTTCCATTACTTCCAGTAATTCCAATAATGTTACCTTGATATTCTTTAATTATATTTTTAGCGATTTTTTTTAATGCAAGAACTGAATTTTTAACATAAATAATTCTTTTATTCTTTGAATCAAGATATTTTTTACTATCTGAGATAATTAAAGAGGCACCTTTTTTTATAGCTTCATCAATATAATTGTTGCCATCAAGAAATTCTCCTTTAATTGCTATAAATAGAGAGCCTTTATTTAATTTTCTTGTGTCAGTGGAAATGCTTTTTATTTCTATACTTTTTTTAACTGAAATTTCTAGATATTTAGATAAATCCTCTGAATTACTTATAAATTTCATTTATTACCTCATGGTCACTAAAACGTATTATCTTTCCATCTATTTCTTGCGTTTCCTCGTGCCCTTTTCCAAGAATTACCAAACAATCATTATCACCTATTAAAGTGCTTGCATAAATGATTGCTTCCTTTCTATCCTCTATAGGGAGGACGTCATCTATTTTATTTCCATTAGATGCATCAATAAAAATATCATAGAAACTTTCATTTCGTGAGTTATCGGATGTAAAAATTACTTGATTACTTTTCTCAGTAGCTATTTTTAACATTTGAGGTCTCTTTAGTTTATCTCTATCGCCGCCACAGCCAAAAACTATTACTAAATTATTAAAATAATTTTTTATTGATGACAGAAATAAATTAAAACTATCTGGATTATGAGCATAATCTATTATTATATTTTTAGGCACATCTCTTATAAGTTCGGATCTACCTCTTGGAAGCTTTAAGTAACATAGATCATTAACTTCATCTTTAGAGAATTCATCATATCCTTCATATAGCGATGAAATTGCAAAAACAAGATTATTTATATTGAATTCCGGAAACAGCGAACAGGAAAATTTATATTTCTGCCTCGTATTATCAAAATTTTTATCTGTGGTTATTTCAAATATTGTCTTTTTAATGTTTGATTCAATAATTTTATAAAAGATATTTGATAACTTATTCTTATTACTTATTGAAATTAATGATTGAACTCCGCGATTAACGCCATCAGGCTTAAGATCGTCATCAATAAGATTAATTAAGTTACTTTGATTAAATATTTGGAATTTAGTATCTCTATATGCGCTTATGTTTTTATGATAGTCAAGATGATCTTTTCCAATATTTAGAAGAGCAGATGAGGCCATTGATCCAATATCAAATAATCTTTGTTGATCTAGAGCATGAGAGGATATTTCAATGCAGATGTGCGTATCATTTTTAATATTATAAGATTTTAGAATTTCAAAATATTCAAATAAATCTGGAGTGGTTTTTGTACTTATGGATTGATTTATTATCTCCTCATTAAACTGAGTTCCAAGAGTTCCTATATAAAGAGAGTCTTTTTTGATTTTTTGTTTTCTTATTAGCTGATGACAAAGAAAGGCTGATGATGTCTTTCCATTAGTTCCAGTAAAAGCATGAATAATCAAATTCCTATCTTTTATGTCTGAGAGTTCTTCTAAAAAGAAAAATAATTTACTACTTTTAAAAGAATCATTTTGAAATTTTGTAATATTCTTTACATAAAAAATATTTTTTAGATTGGATTTATAATTAGGATCATCATGAATGGCAATTGATGCACCTAAATCCAATGCTTTTTTTATATATTTACTACCATGCACTTGGGTCCCTTTAAGACCAAAAAAAATTGAGTCCTTTTTTACTTTATTTGTTGCATTAGTTGCATTGGTAATAAATGTCTTCTCAGGAAAAGATACTCCTAATATTTTCTCTAGTTTATTCACTCTCAAAATATCCTAAATAATTAAGCGTATCAGAAGCAATTTCAGCAAACAGTGGTGCTGCTATTTCCCCACCTGTATATGCATTTAAACCAGGTTGATAAATAGAAACAAAAATAGTGAGATCTTTACTTTCTAATGGTGCTATCCCTACAAATGAGGCTGTATAAATGCTTTTTGCGTAACCTCCTCCCTTAACACTCTTATGTGAAGTGCCAGTTTTACCTCCTATATCAAATCCTGGTACTTTTGCTTTTCGTCCTGATCCATTTTCAATAACATCTCTTAAAGCAAATAGTATTTTATTGGCTGTCTCTTTAGATATTACTTGCTTTTTATACATATACTCATCATTCATTACCAATGAAAATTCTTTATAAATACCATCATTTGCAAAAACAGCAAAAGCTGAAGCGATCTGAAATGGACTAGCATCAAGAC
>CAYFJC010000012.1:0-26669 GCA_964343355.1 uncultured Gammaproteobacteria bacterium
GCTTTCGCATATGGTCTGGCTAATGAGGTGAGTTCAATCATTTCTAGAGTTCCGCTGCCGCTTTCTTAAGAAGATCATCATGCTTCTCAGAAGAAATTTCTTGATCCAAGATTTTTTGAGTTGTATCAATAATAATTGCTGACATCTGTGATTTTAATTCTTCTTTTGCATTATTTGTTTCATTCTCAATAGTTTTGGCTGCAGAAGCTAAGATTTTTTCAGCCTCAACTTGAGCTTTGTTTTTAGCGTCACTCACTATTTGAGAAGATCTTTGGTTGGCTTTATCAAGTAACTCTGAGGCTTCAGCTTTTGCTTTGTTTAGTTCTTTATCAAAAGCAAGCTGAGCTTCTTCTAATGAGTCATCTGCTTTTTTAGCAGCCTCTAGCCCGTCAGCTATTCTTTTTTCGCGCTCAGCCATGGCAGCAATAATTGGCGGCCATACGTACTTCCAGCATATAGCCACAAAAATAACAAAAGCTATAGTTTGTCCGAATAAGGTGGCGTTAATATTCATTTTAAATTAAGTAGCAAACATTAAGTAAAGACCAAGACCAACACCAATCATAGGAATAGCATCAACAAGACCCATTACGATAAATAATTGAGTTCTTAAAAGAGGTATTAGCTCTGGTTGGCGCGCAGCACCTTCCAAATATTTACCACCTAAAACACCCACCCCGATTGCAGCACCGACAGCACCAAGGCCAATCATGATTCCTGCAGCTAAAATATTAAATTCCATTTCTTTCTCCTTTCAAAAATGAGGATCTATTAATGATCCTCTGTTTCGTGCGCCATTGCTAAATAAACAACGGTTAACACCATAAAAATAAACGCTTGTAACGCTAGTATTAAAATATGAAAAAGCGCCCAACCAACATGTAAAAATATTCCCATTATTCCAAATGCAAAGGAGCTAAAGAACATCATCAAGGCGATAAGTATAAAAACCATCTCTCCTGCATATAAATTTCCAAAAAGTCTAAGCCCTAAAGAGATAGGTTTGGCTATAAAATTAACACCCTCTAAAACTATATTAACCGGGATCATGTATTTGCCAAAAGGATGCAAAGTTAATTCGCCAATAAAGCCCTTAAGGCCTTTAACCTTAATGCTATAAAAAATAGTTAGAATAAATACTGCTAGAGCCATCCCTAAGGTGATATTAGGGTCTGTAGTTGGAACAACTTTAAAGTACTCAATTCCAACACCTTTAGCTAGTTCTGGCAGGTAATCTACTGGGACAAGGTCCATTAAATTCATTAAAAACACCCAAACCATAATGGTTAGTGCAATAGGACCAATAAGGGGATTAGTTGCAGAAGTAAAAATACTCCTGACATTTTCATTCACAAACTCTACCACCATTTCAACAAAATTTTGCAGCCCGCTTGGAGCCTCTGTTGTTAGTTTTGGTATGCCCATTCTAAACAAAACAATAAAAACAATACCTAAAAATACTGACCACCCTAAGGAGTCAACATGGAAAGCCCAAAAACCCATTTCTTCGATGCGCTGGGGATCACAAGTCCAACCCTCATCTACTTTTCCACAAGTTAAGTTGGTTAAGTGATGCTGAATATAGCTAGAGGATGTAAGTTCTTTAGCCATTATATTGAAATACCAACATTAGGTTTGTTGGGTTTGTGAAAAAAATTAATACAGATAAATGCGGACATAAGAAGCAAATAATGCTCGCTAATAAAAGCTAGTGAAAACAATAAAAAGGCTACAAATAATGCCCACTTTGAAGTCCATCCAGCCATTAAATTTGAAGCTTCTGTTTCAAATGCATAACCAAGCTTATTTGATTGGTCGACAAGCAAAAGATACAGCAAAGTAATACCTAAAACTTGTAGGTTGTAAATCCCCATTAGAATCAACAAAAATGCTGTTAATGCTTGGTTTTTTGTTAAATTTTTTAGATGCTTCAAGTGTATAAAAAAATATTAAGAATACAGGCGAGAATTATAGAAAGATAACGCCTGAAGAACAAGTGATTTAAGTCTTTAAGTTACACTAATTTGCTAATAATGTTCTCTAACTCTTCTGCTGTTGAGTAATGTATTGAAACTTTGCCAGTTTTTTTATTTTTAGCATCAATTTCTACCCTATGCCCAAAACCCTCTGACATCTCTTGTTCAATATTTAAAAGATCTTTAGATTTTATCTTTGCAGGGGTTTTATTTGGTTTTTTAGAGGTTAGGTTTTGCGCCTCTCGAACCGTTAAGTTGGATTCAATAATTTGCTTTGCAAAATTTGATGCCTTGTCGGCCTCAAGTGAAACAAGGAGTTTTGCATGGCCTTTTTCCAAGCTGCCTTGAGATAAAAGATCTAACACCGAAGCGGGCAGTGACAATAATCGAAGTGAATTCGCTATCGTGCTTCTGGCTTTTCCTGTTGTTCTAGCTACATCTTCTTGGGTTAATCCAAATTCTCTTTTTAGCCTATCGTAGCCCCTGGCTTCTTCAACAGCATTAAGGTCTTCTCTTTGAAGGTTCTCAATCAGGGCGGCCTCAAGAGCGCTTTGATCTTCTTTTTGATCAATTAAACATGGAATCGAATCTAGCCCTGCTTTTTTTGAAGCCCTTAAACGTCTTTCGCCAGCTATAACCTCAAAAGCATTTAGCCCAACCTCTCTTACAAGAATGGGTGACAGTACGCCATGTTTTTTTATAGAAGAGGAAAGCTCAGAAATTTTTTCTTCATTAAAATCTTGTCTGGGCTGAAACCTTCCTGGTGATATCTCTGATATTTGTATTTCTTTTACCGCTCTTTGGGTTGGGCCCTGAGTGGATCCAAGAAGGGCATCTAGCCCTCTATTTAAAACTTTTTTATCAGACATGTTCCACCCTTCTTATTAGCTCACCAGCAAGTGCTAGATATGCTTTTGCACCATAGGAGTTAGGCATGTATTGTAACGCTGCAACACCGTGACTTGGAGCTTCTGCTAGTTTAATATTTCTGGGTATGATTGTATTAAATAAGATGCTGGAAAAGTGTGATTCCAGTTCTTCTGATACCTCTTTTGCTAAATTATTTCTCATATCTACCATAGTTCTAATAATACCCAAAACCCTGTTTGATGAAAGGTTTTTATCTGAAAGGGATTGAATTGTGTCCATGAGTCCAGATATTCCTTCGAGCGAATAGTATTCGCATTGAAGGGGGATAAGTGTTCCTGATGCCGCAAAAAGCGCTTCTATTGTTAATTGATTTAGTGTGGGCGGAGTATCAATTATTGTGTAATCAAATTCGGTAGTTATGGTTTTAATGGTTTTGGATAAAAATTGTTGTTGGTTTTGATTGCGTATTCCAACCTCAAGAGCTAAAAGGTCTTGCCCGCCTGGAAGTATTTGGTAACCGCCAGAGCTTTCATAAATACTCTCATTAACAGAAATATTATCGAAAAATATTTCATACAGAGTGTTGGGGTTTTCCTCTTTGATGCCGGCTGCTGTAGTTGCGTTGCCCTGTGGATCTAGATCTATTAGTAAAACTTTTCTTTTTGTAGCTGCCAAGCTTGCTGCAAGATTAACAGCGGTTGTGGTTTTGCCAACACCGCCTTTTTGATTTGCTATAGCTATTACTTTATTCAATTTTGTTTAGTGATTACAAGAATGTGTCTTTCTTCATATTTATTTTTAATTCTGATTATTTCACACTTGTGTTCTTTTTTGTTTATAGTTTCGATCTCTTCTAAAATTTTCTCTTCTTTGCCTTTTAGCAATAAGTACCTTCCTCCTGTTTGTAAAAATGGGTTGCATATATTAAGTATGTTTTGGGTTTGTGAGAATGCCCTTGCTGTTACCACGTCAAAAACCCCTATGTCTGATTTGTTTGTAAGGTGTTCCTCTTGTACTTTTATGTTTGGTATTTCGAGCTTTCTAATGGTCTTCTTTAAGAAATATGTTTTCTTTTTATTCGACTCTACGAGCGTTATTTCGGTGTCTGGCCTTGTAATGCCAATAAGCATGCCGGGAAAACCAGCGCCCGTGCCAACGTCTAGTATTTTGTCGTTTTTTTCAATAAATTGTATTAATGGAAAACAGTCGTTAATGTCTTTTTGGTATATCTCTTCAATTGATTTTCTGACAAAAAGATTATGGGCTTTGTTGTAACGAAAAGCCTCCTCTACAAAGGTTTGTATTTTTTTTTCTTGGTCTTTTGGCAGGTCTAGTTTATGCATCTAAAATTTCAAGTTCTGCTTTTTTTATATAGACTAGCAATAAATTTATAGCTGCTGGTGTAATACCCTCTATTCTTGACGCTGCGCCAATTGTTGTTGGCTGTGTTTTGTTTAATTTTTCTTTTACCTCGTTAGAGAGTCCGGATATTGAGGAGTATGGAAAATTCTCCGGAATGTCTTTTAGGTTAAGTTTTTTGTTTTTAAGGACTTCTCTTTTTTGTTTTTCTATATAGCCGCTATACTTTATTTCTACCATGGCTCTGTCTAATAGCGGAATGTTTTCTGGGCTTGTTTCTGATATCTCTATAATGTTTTCTTTGGAGATGTCTGTTCTTTTTAAGATTGTTTCTATGCTGGCTTTTTCTTTTAGGTCAATTTTTTTACCGCTTGTATCAACAAAGCTTTTTACTTTTCTTTTTACGATGTTGGTTTCTAAAAAAGCGTTGTATGTATTTTCTTGTTTTTTAAAATTGTTGCTTCTTTTTTCAGATACAAGGTTTGCTTTTTTCGCTATAACTAAAAGCCTTTGTTCGGCATTGTCTTGGGCAAGCATTAGTCTGTGCTCAGCCCGACTTGTAAACATTCGGTAGGGCTCGGTTACGCCGTGGGTTGTAAGATCGTTAACCAGAACGCCTATGTAAGCCTCGCTTCTTTCTAGTATCAGGCTCTCTTTATTTTTAATTTTATTTGCCGCGTTAGCGCCAGCCATAAGCCCCTGGGCGGCAGCCTCTTCGTAGCCCGTTGTGCCGTTTATTTGTCCAGCCAAGTAAAGGTTTTTAAAAAACTTTGTTTCCATTGTTGGGTTTAAAGATCTTGGGTCTACAAAATCATATTCAACTGCGTAGCCGTATTCTTCTATCTGGGAGTTCTCCATTCCAGCAATTGAGTATATGAAATCCTCTTGAGCTTGTTTTGGCAAGCTGGTTGAAATACCGTTAGGGTAAACCAGGTCTTTGTTTATGCCTTCGGGCTCTATAAATATTTGGTGGCTGTCTTTTTCTCCAAACTTAAAAACTTTGTCTTCAATAGAGGGGCAATACCTTGGGCCTATGCCTGAAATGTTTCCAGAATACATGGCTGATAGGTGAATATTTTTCTCTATTATTTTGTGGGTATTTTTGTTGGTTCTTGTAATGTAACAAGATAATTGCTTTTGGTGCTCTGAGGGTTGTTCAGATAAAGACATCCATGGTGTTGGGGTTTCTCCTTTTTGTTCCTCCATTAGTCCAAGGTCCAGGCTAGACATTTTAATTCTTGCTGGTGTTCCTGTTTTTAATCTGCCCATTGGAAGGTTGAGGCTGTATAGTTTTTTTGAAAGAGGTATTGCTGCCGACTCGCCGACTCTGCCGCCCTGAATCTTGTCTTGGCCTGTATACATTATGCCGTTTAAAAATGTGCCTGTTGTTAGAATTGTTTTTTTTCCTTTTACCTCGGTGCTGTCGGCTAAAAGAACACCAAAAACACTGTCTTTGTTTGATAGTAAATCTATTACCTCGCCCTCTATAATTTCAATGTTTGTTGATTTAAGTATGTCTTGAATGGCTTGTTTGTAGAGCTCTCTGTCGCACTGAACTCTTAAGGCTTGAACAGCGTTACCCTTTCTTGTGTTAAGGGTTCTATATTGAATTCCAGATAGGTCTGTTGCTTGGGCCATTATTCCACCCATAGCGTCAACCTCTCTTACTAGATGAGATTTACCCAACCCGCCGATCGCGGGATTACAAGACATTTGGCCAATGGTTTTGTGTGAAAAAGACACAAGCGCGCAACTTAGGCCGTTTCTGTAAACAGCATGCGCGGCTTCTACACCAGCGTGGCCACCACCAACCACCACAACATCATATTCTTTGTTCATAATCTTTACTTATTAACTAAAAAAAATTTATAACATAAGTATTATTATACTTATTGTTATTATTATTAGGTACGAGTTTTTCTGTGTAAAACTCAAACCAAACCATACCCATAAAGGCTTAAAGGCTGTTTATAAACAAGACTAAAACCCCTGAAGAAGCTATAAACAAGCGTTATAAAAGCTGTTAACTAAAAAAACAGAATCTTTTAACAACAGCCTATACACACAAAAATAACACTATTTACCTATACAAAAATCACTAAAAATATCTCCAAGAAGAGAGTCAGAAGTTTTAACCCCAACCACCTCATCAAAGGATGACCTTGCCAATCTTAAATCTTCAGCAGCCAACTCAATATCACTCCCCGACCTTAGCTTAAACATAGCAGCTTCAAGAAAACGCAACCCCTGATCAAACAACTTGACATGTCGACTTCGGGCAAAATACTTTTGACCATCAGGTTTTACATTTTCAGAAACCAAAGATATTTTGTCTTTAAGCTCTGATATACCATCCCCATTTTTTGCAGAAACCATAACGTCGAACAAACCAGCATTATCAACAACACCTAAATCTATTTTATTTAAAACAGCTATAAAGTGTTTACTGCCGGCCAACGCTTTTATTTCAGAAAGCTTTTTAGCACAAGGTGAATCAAAAACACCAACCACAACATCAACATTCTTTATTTGTGCAACAGCCAACCCAATCCCCTTACCTTCCACAACATCCTCGGTGCTTCTTATGCCGGCACTATCAAGAACACCAAAAGAAGAATTATTATAAAAAACCTCAGACTCAATCAAGTCCCTTGTTGTCCCCGGTATGTCAGACACCAGCGCCCGATCAGACCCCAGCAACCTGTTAAACAAAGAAGACTTTCCAGAATTAGGCGGACCAACAAACATAACCATCTTCTTCAGGTCACTCTCTCCAGCCAGGTAACACTTATTTACAAACCCACCAAAGTCAGCGCAAAGACAAGAAATGTCATCAACAACACCACCCTCTTTTATAAAATCATACTCTTCATCAGAAAAATCTATTGACCCTTCAATAAACTTTCTAAGGGTGTCAACCCTTTCCGAAAAACCATAAATCTCTTCAGAAAAACCTCCGCCCAAGGAGTTCAATGAAACTTCTAAAACCTCTTTGCTGGAAGCATTAATAACATCCACAACACTTTCAGCCTCGCTCAAAGACAGCTTATTGTTTAAAAACGCACGCCTAGTAAACTCGCCCGGCCCAGCCTCGTCAAAGCCAAACTCTTTAAACAAATCAACCACAGAACCCATAACAGCAAGGCCGCCATGAGCGTATATTTCAAAAGAATCCTCGCCGGTATAACCAGAAGAGCCTTTAAAGAAAACAACACCAACCCTATCGATAATACCTAATTGAGAAATCAACGAGCTGTGATAAAACCTTCTTGGCTCAACCGGAGGATTGCCAAAAATAGAATCAAGAACTTTTAAACAACCGTCCCCAGAAACCCTAAAAACACAAAGGGCAGACTTAGAGGCGGGAGTTGCTAAAGCAAAAACAATAGACAAAACAATTACTCAGTTAGTTTGGCGCCAACAGTTTTGTAGATAAGTACCTGCTGCATATATGTAACAAGGGCATTCGTCACAGAATATAAAACCAAACCAGAAGGAAGAAACACAAAGAAAACCGAAAACATTATTGGCATAAACTTCATAACAGCTATTTGTGTTGGGTCTGATCCAGGCATTGGCGGTGCCAGTTTTTGAGTCATAAACATAATAAAAGCCATCAACAGCGGAAGAATAAATAAAGGATCAGGGGCTGACAGATCTTGCAACCAGAGGCCAAGAGGAGCGTGTCTAAGCTCAACACTTTCACGTAGAGCAAAAAATAAAGCTATAAAAAATGGAAACTGAGGAAGCATTGGCAAGCAACCACCAAGAGGATTTATACCCTTTTTGCCATAAAACGCCATTGTTTCAACCTGGGCCTTTTGAGGATCATTTTTGTATCTATTTTTAATCTCAACAACATCATCTTGATAAAGTCGCATTTTTGCAACAGACTTAAAACCCCTGGATGATAAAGGCCAAAAAACAGCTTTAATAATAAACGTTAATAAAATGATAGAAATTCCCCAGTTATCAACAAGGCCATTTATTTTAGCAAGCAGCCAAACCATTGGTTGAGCTAAAAACCAAAACCAACCCATATCTATGGATAACTCAAGATCACTTACACCCTCTTTATTTGCTAAAACATCCCTTGTTTTAGGACCTATAAAAACTCTGTGCTCAAAAGAGCTAAGCATCTCAAAACTCTCTATGTCTGGTTCTACAAAATAACCCATTGAATAAAGGCCTGTGTCTGATTTTGGGTTAGCAAAGAAGGAGTAATCATAATCCTTTGATCCTAGAATAGAGGCCATAAAATACTTTTGAATAAAAGCAACCCAACCCCCGCTTTGTCTATATACCTGTCTCTCATCAAGCGCCCGCAATCTTGTATTTTTATAAGGGTCTTCTTTGGTATTGAATGCAACACCTCTATACGATGCATTTGTAAAAAATCCTGTAGGCATATCAATTGGAAGTGCCTCATTTCTATATAGCGCTATATATGGCTTGTAAGATGTACCAGATAAATTCTCATCAAAGATATTTATCTCATAAGGAATTTCAGACAAAGATATTGTTTTTCTAGCACCAACCTCTTTTGACTCAAGAACAATTTCGTTAGCATTAGAGGTAACCACCACATAAGGAAAGGGTGTGTTCTTGTTTAGCCCACTAAACCCACTTTTTAAATAGTACTTTAAAGCAACATTACCAGACGAGGACTCTTCACCAGAACCTAAAACCCTGACACCCCTTTTTGAGCCAGGATAAACCGGGAACTCTTTAAGCCTTGATTCAACAATTAAACCATTTGTATTATTAATACTAAGTTTTAATAAATCATTTTCTAAAATGGATATGTTGCCCAGGCCGTCTATTTCAATTTCAGCGCGGGACTCTTCAACATCAACCTCTTTAGCTTTTTGATCTTGGCCCCATTGAAAAAATAAAACATAAGACAGCGATAAAACAATCGCCATGTAAATATATCTCGGATTCATATCAGCCTTCTTAATTTTTTTTGTATCATGATTTTACAGCTTTACATATCTCAAAAGAAGCCTCTTGATAACTTAATAATAAAAAAGGTTTAAAAACCATTATTACAAAAAGATCATCTTTTTCATTTAGATCATTTACATGAAAAATGCTTTTGATTTGACGTTTAATTTTATTTCTAGTGACAGCAAGCTTAAAAAGCTTCTTGGGTGTGGCTATTCTTAATTCAGAATTGCCAGAGGAAACTTGAAAAATTTTAAGATTTTTAGATACAAATATTGGCTTGGGAAGCCTTTGAAGAGCCAAGTTATTTAAGCAGAAAGAACCTTTCTACCCTTTTTTCTTCTATTGGAAAGTACAGCTCTACCTGCTTTTGTAGCCATGCGAGCTCTAAAGCCATGAGTTCTGCTTCTTTTAAGCGTGCTAGGTTGAAATGTTCTTTTCATATCTATCCTGTTAAATTAGGTCGTGCATTATAGCGCAAAAATTAAAAAAACAACCTATTATCTTAATAAAGTGTAGATATTTATTTATTAACAACTTATCCACAAGAAATACTAACACTTATCCTGTAGATATCTTGTTAATTTTTGTTAGACTATCAGATCTATTTTAGGAGAACAATTTGGAATTTTGGTCAAAATTTACTGAAAAACTTGAAAACAAACTTACTCAGGAAGAGTTTAACACCTGGATTCGCCCCTTAAAAGGCAATTTAAATAAAGACACTCTTGAAATAACAGCACCAAACGACTTTGTTTTAAACTATGTGGTTCAAAACCTATCTGATGAAATCAACCAAATTATTAGTAAAGAATTAAAAAAGGACATAAGTCTTGTTTATAAAACCATTGATAAAGAGACATTTGTCGATAAATATAGTTCACCAAAGACAAAATCAGGCCCAAAACTAGTTAGTCATTATGTTTTCGATAATTTTGTAGAGGGTAAATCTAATCACGTTGCCTTAGCTGCAGCCAAACAAGTGGCCTCTAATCCAAGCGGCGACTATAACCCACTATTTATATATGGCGGAGTTGGTTTAGGCAAAACCCATCTAATGCATGCGGTTGGAAACCAAATACTTAAAGAAAACCCTGAAAAAAGAGTTGTTTATGTGCATTCAGAAAAATTTGTTTCCGATATGGTCAAAGCGCTGCAACTGGGCGCTATGAACGAGTTCAAGTCATTTTATAGAAACGCAGATGCTCTTTTGATAGACGACATACAGTTTTTTGCAGGCAAAGAGCAGTCTCAAGAAGAGTTTTTTCATACATTTAACGCATTGCTAGATCAAAATAATCAAATGATCCTAACTTGTGATAAATACCCCAAAGAAATTGATGGATTGGAGGACAGGCTAAAGTCAAGACTTGGATGGGGGCTGCCTGTGGTAATTGACCCTCCAGAGCTTGAAACAAGAGCAGCTGTGCTTCTTAAAAAAGCAAGCTTGATGGGTATAGACCTGCCAAGTGATTGTGCTATTTATATTGCACAAAGAATTAGATCAAATATTAGAGAGCTTGAGGGAGCGCTTAAAAGAGTTTCTGCTAATTCAAAATTTACAAACCAACCAATAGATATTGCTTTGGTTAAAGATGCCTTAAAAGATCTTTTTGTGATTTCAGCCAAAATGGTAAGCATAGAGAACATTCAAAAAACTGTTTCTGAATATTACAACATCAAACTTTCTGACCTTTTATCAAAAAGAAGAAGCAGGTCTATAACAAGACCAAGACAGCTAGCCATGGCCTTAACCAAAGAATTAACAAACCACAGCCTGCCAGAAATAGGAGAAGCTTTTAATGGTAGAGATCATACTACTGTGCTCCACGCATGCAAAAAAATAGCAGAACTTAGAAAGGAAGACCCTTCTCAAGAAGAGGATTACAGAAATTTAAACAGGGCATTAACAAACTAATTATGGATTTTTACGTAAAAAAACAGGATATAGTAAAAGCACTATCCCTAACCCTTGGAGTGGTTGAAAAAAGACAAACACTTCCAATTCTATCTAATGTATTAATTGAGGTAGACGAGGGCTCTATGCAGCTGACAGCGACAGACCTTGAATCACAAATTTCAACAAGCTCTGTAGTTTCTAACTTCACCAGTGGTGGCAAAACAACAGCACCAGCAAAAAAACTAAGCGAGCTGTGCAGATTATTGCCAGACGATTCAGAAATCCATATAACGTTAGATGGAGACAAGCTAGTAATCGAATCTGGTACGGGTAAATATAACTTAAAAACTTTACCAAGTGATGGATTTCCGATCTTTGAAGAAGAAAGCGAAGGAGAGGCTATCCAAATAGACTCTAAGAAACTTAAAACACTAATCAATAAAACATCTTTTGCTATGGGCAACCAGGATTGGAGACACTACTTAAATGGTCTTTACATTACCGTCGAGGGCTCAAATATTCTTGCTGTAGCTTCTGATGCGCATAGATTAGCAATAGCATCAACAGATCTAGATGCAGTCTCATCAAATGATACAAGTGGAATTATTCCTAGAAAATCAATCAATGAAATAGCTAAACTTGTTGGAGACGTAGAGGGTGTTGTAGAAGTTAACCTAAGTAATAGCTCTATAAAAACCAGTACACCCAATGCTGCATTTGTTAGTAAGTTAATCGAAGGTAAATTCCCTGACTATGAGCAGGTCATACCATCTGGTGACAGTTCAGTTTTAAAGGTTTCCACAAACAAATTCTCTGAAGCTTTAAGTAGAGTTAGCGTGCTCTCTAGTGATAAATATAGGGGTGTAAGAATGGTTACATCCAGCGAAGGCGTTATGCTATCAGCCAATAATCCAGAGCAAGAAGAGGGCGAAGAGTTCTTTAATACAAATTATGAAGGCGAGAATCTAGATATAGCTTTTAATGTTAATTATTTTCAAGAAATATTATCGACGCTCGATGATGATGAGTGCGAGATTCATTTCTTTGGTGCAGATAAGAGTTGCCTAATAACTCCTCCAAATAGCCAACATCTTAAATATGTTGTTATGCCTCTGCTTATATAGTGGCATTAAGCTCTATAACCCTATCTAGCTTTAGATGCTTCAATTCCCTTAAGATTGACCTCTCCCCTGGAGCTAATTTTTTTTATGGAAAAAATGGTTCAGGAAAGACCTCCATACTAGAAGCGATATATTTAGTCTGCAGCGGTAGATCTTTTAAAAGTAGCAATATTGAATCAGCAGTGATGCTAGACAAGCAAAGCTTTCACCTCAAAGCTTATGATAATGAGTCCGGTTTTATAATTGAGGCCTATAAAGAAAGAAATAAATCTATTCAACTAAAATTAAACAACAAAAAAATAACAATTAGCGATGCTGCAAAAACCTTCCCTGCGACTATTATTGATAATAAAACATTTTCTTTTACAGAGGCTGCCCCAGCCTTTAGAAGAAAAATATTAGACCGCGCAGTTTTCTTAAGTGACGAAAGTTATTCAGCTAATTGGTTTGCTTATTTTAGATCACTAAAACAAAGAAATAAGCTTTTAAAAGACAGACAGCTTTCATCACTAGAGCCCTGGAGTGAAAAGTTAGCATCACTGGGCGAGACCCTAACTAACAAACGTAAAATTTTTTTTGATCAAACCAAAAATGAATTTAATAACATAATAGAAAGCCTTAACCTTAAGAATGAAAAAATTTTTATAAATGATCTTGATGTTCAATATGATCAAGGGTGGAGCGACTCACAAGATCTCCTTAGCACCTTAACACTAGAGAGAGATACTGATATAAGAAGAAAAGTCACAACACGTGGTCCACATAAAGCTGACATTAAAATTTATATAAAAAATGTTGATGCCAAGGAAATACTATCAAGAGGAGAACAAAAGCTTTTAGCAATTATATGGCTGTGCTCGCAACATGAAGTTTTAAGATCTACTTATGGAATTAAGCCAACGCTGCTTATTGATGATGTCAAATCAGAATTAGACATGGATACCTTTAATATTTATATATCTTTGTTAAAACTTATTGAAAATCAAGTCATTTTTTCAAACATAGAAGACCAAATTAATAGTAAAATAGAGGCTGAATTAATTAATATTAAAAAGTTCCACGTGGAACAATTGAGTTAATAAAAAATGCCAAAAAAAGAAGACAATGCAAAGTATGATTCCTCAAATATACAGGTTTTAAAAGGCTTAGAGGCTGTTAAAAAAAGACCAGGGATGTATATTGGCGATACCGATGACGGCTCAGGTCTTCATCATATGGTTTTTGAGGTTTTAGATAATTGTATTGATGAGGCTATGGCAGGTCATTGCTCCGACATTAATGTAATAATTAATAAAAATGGGTCTGTTACTGTTAAAGATGACGGAAGAGGAATACCTGTTGATGTTCATAAAAAAGAAGGCATATCTGCAGCCGAACTTATTCTTACAACTCTTCATTCAGGTGGAAAATTTGACGACAATAGTTATAAGGTATCTGGCGGCCTCCATGGTGTTGGCGTATCGGTAGTTAATGCACTTTCTAAAAATCTAACCCTAAGAGTTTGGAGAGATGGCGGTGAGTTTATCCAAGAATATAAAGAAGGCGCAGCAGTTGCTAAGCTTAAAAAAGTTAAGGCATCCGAGCTCACTGGAACAGAAATAACCTTTACCCCATCAGAGAAAATATTTACCTCAGTTACATTTGAGGTGGATAGAATATACAAAAGAATCCAAGAATTATCTTTCCTTAATGCTGGTGTTTCTATCAATGTAACAGATGAGAGAACAGGCAAATCTAAGAAATTTCAGAATAGCGGCGGCCTTTCTAGTTACGTAACATACCTAAAGGGAAAAAAACAAAATGTATCAGAGGTATTTGAGTGCTCAGCTTCTCACAATGACGTTGGGGTTGAGATAGCGCTCCAATGGACTGATTCATATTCAGAGAACGTACTTTGTTATACAAACAATATTCCACAAAAAGATGGTGGTACTCACCTTGCAGGATTCAGGGGTAGTTTAACCAGAGTCCTAAAAGCATTTATTAAAAAAGAGAATAATAAAAAAATACCTACAGACCTTCTTGGCGAAGATGTACGAGAAGGGATTATTGCTATTGTTTCAGTCAAAGTCCCAGATCCAAAGTTTTCTTCTCAAACAAAAGAAAAATTAGTTTCATCTGAAGTTGAGAGTGTTGTAAGCACAGTTTTTAGTAAGTATTTTAATGAGTATCTACTTGAAAACCCTAAAGAAGGAGTTAGTATTTTTTCTAAGGTTGCAGAGGCAGCTTTAGCAAGAGAGGCGGCAAGAAAAGCTAGAGAGATGACAAGAAGAAAGGGAGTCTTAGAAATAGCAGGACTGCCAGGAAAGCTTGCAGATTGTCAGGAAAAAGACCCAGCATTATCTGAAATATATATTGTTGAGGGAGATTCAGCTGGCGGATCTGCAAAACAAGGAAGAAATAGAAAGAATCAAGCAATCCTGCCTTTAAAAGGTAAAATTATAAATGTTGAAAAAGCTAGAATTGATAAAGTTTTAGGTTCACAAGAGGTTGGAACCTTAATCAAGGCTTTAGGATGTGGTATAGGTGAAGAATTCGATATTGATAAACTTAGATACCATAGAATCATCATTATGACCGATGCTGATGTTGACGGATCTCATATTCGGACACTTCTTTTAACATTATTTTATAGACAGTTTTTTGACATAGTTGACAGAGGCCATATATACATAGCTCTTCCGCCTTTATATAAAATAACAAAAGGAAAACAGCATGAATATGTTTCCGATGAAGATGAAAAAGATGCTGCAATAGCAAGACTTTCTGAAGGTAGCACAAGAGGCTTAGAAGTTCAGAGGTATAAGGGTTTAGGGGAAATGAACCCAGATCAGCTATGGACAACTACAATGGAGCCTGAGAATAGAAAAATGATGAAGGTTACTATTAACGATGCAACAGAAGCAGACCAACAATTTGAGATACTAATGGGCGACCAAGTTGAGCCTAGAAGAGAGTTTATAGATAATAATGCACTCTCGATCACTGATCTTGATATCTAATTAATCTTAAGATACTCCTCTTTCATCCATTCTCTAACTTCCCTGGTTAAGGCTTTTGGATCATTACCGGTAAAAAGAGGCCCAATACTTACGTTTATAGTTCCAGGCTTTTTAATAAATTTCTTATTCTCCCAAAATCTACCTGAATTATGACATACAGGCAGAATAGGAACGTTATTTTGTGTTGATATTAGCCCACAACTATTACTAAATTCTGCAATACCACTTTCTGGCTTTATTCTAGTTCCTTCTGGAAAGACGAGAACAGAAAAACCATCCTCAAGCCTTATTTTTGCTGTATCTATAACCTTTCTTAAACTCTTAAATTTATTTTTTCTATTAATTGGAATAGGGCTCATAAAGGCTACAGCCCACCCAAAGAAAGGTATGAAAAGTAATTCTTGCTTGATAATGCTTGAGATTGGGTGGGTAAGAGTTTGAAGATATATGGATTCCCACTGCCCCTGATGATTGGAAACAACAATAACAGGTGAATCAGGTATATTTGACAACCCTTTTACCTTCCAATTTAGCCCACACAAGAATCGTAGAAGTTTTAATATGCCAGATATCCAGAGCCCAGCAATTTTTGAGAGATTTTTAGAGGAAAAGAAGGGGTATGAGACTAATATAAGGAGGCAAACAAAAGGCAGGCTTAAATATAGGTAGATATTAAAGAGCAAACTTCCCAAAAAGCTCATTTACAGCGTCCTATATTCTACTCCAAGCTTATAACTAAACATTTGTTCCATTTAATAACATTTCTTGCAGTTGAGTTTTAATTTCATCAACAGAAACACGCTTTTGTTCCATTGTATCTCTATCTCTAACAGTAACCGTCCCATCCTCTAATGATTCAAAGTCGACTGTTATGCACAATGGTGTCCCAACCTCATCATGACGCCTATAGCTTTTTCCAATATTTCCAGAATTCTCTATTAGTATTCTACCTAAGCGAAGATTTTGAAGCTCTGACTTAATTTTTGAGGCCATATCAACCAATCCTTCATGATTTCTTTTTAAAGGTATTACAGCTGCTTTAATTGGAGATAAATGCGGTTTTAGGCTTAAAACCGTTCTTTCTTTGCCGCCCTCTAAGGTTTCAACTTTATATGCTTCATTTAAAACAGCTAAAACACCTCTATCTACACCAGCTGAAGGCTCTATTACATAAGGAACGCTCCATTTATTGGTTTCAATGTCCTGGATAGCGAGTTTTGCATTAGATGCCTTATTCTCTTTAACCGTTGCATTAATACCAAGTTCGGACTGATTTTTGCTGTGTGAGCCCAAATCAAAATCTGTTCTATTGGCTATACCCTCAAGCTCCTCAAGACCATGAGGAAACTTATACATAATATCTACCGTTGCTTTTGAATAATGAGCTAATTCATCGGCAGGCACATGATATAACTCTAAGACATCTTTACTCACACCTTGATCTTCCCACCACTTTAATCTTGATTCTATCCAGAGTTTATGCCACTCCTCATCAGTTCCAGCTGCACAGAAAAACTCTAATTCCATTTGCTCAAACTCTCTGACTCTAAATATAAAATTTCTAGGCGTTATTTCATTTCTAAAAGCTTTTCCAATCTGAGCAATACCAAAAGGCAGCCTCCTCGAAGTAGAATCAACAACATTTTTAAAATTGGTAAATATATTCTGTGCTGTTTCAGGCCTTAGATACGCAAATGATTTTCCATCATCAATAGGGCCAACACTTGTTTTAAACATTAAATTAAATGGCCTTGGCTCTGTTAAGTCTTTTGATTTACACGAAGGACAAGTTGCCTCTTTTAGTTGATCTGCACGCCACCTACTTTGACACGATTTACAGTCGACCATTGGATCTGTAAATGTATCTTCATGCCCTGAATGTTTTAACACATTAGGCGCAGTTAATATTGATGCATCCAAGCCCTCAACATCATCACGGTCATAAACCATAGAAGTCCACCAGGAATGCTTAAGATTATTTTTTAACTCAACACCTAAAGGCCCATAGTCATAAAGGCCCTGCATGCCTCCATATATTTCATTTGACTGAAAAATAAAGCCTCTTCTTTTACAAAGAGCAACAAGCTCTTCCATTGTTTTAGCTGCCAAAGCACTTCCTCATATTGTATTTGAATAGATCAAGATCATAGAACCCAGTATATTCCTGTAAAATAATAATTATATATTTAATAACAGTTATTTTTAATTAAACAGTCATGAGAGTATTTTTATTTTTAGCTTCCTTGCTTCCACTCAAGCCGGCAAAAAAAATAATTAGAGGACTTATGACCGTCCTTCCTTTCCAAATGTTAGATGCATATAAAGTAACTTTTATAAACATAAGCATTAGCTTTCCAGATCTATCAACCGAAGAAAAAACTAGCTTAGCAAAAAGAAGTTTTATCGAAACAGTATGCAGTTTCTATGAAACCCTTTACTCTTTATCCAGATCACCTAAAAATATATCTCAGAATATTTTAAGAGTGGATAATAAATATTTAATGTCTCAGCCGCTTAGAGCCGAAGGTGGATTAATTATTTCCGGAATCCATAATAGAAGTGTAGACATGCTTTTGCAGTGGATTAACTCCCAAACACCTACAGTTGGAATATACAAACCAATTAAAAATAAAATGGCAGACGCCCATATAAAAAAACATAGAGAACAGTTAAAGAATAAAGTTTATTCAACTAGTTACAGAGGCGTAAAAGAGTTATTTAAAGCGATCAATAAAAATAAAGTAATCATGATGGCATCTGACCAGGTTCCCCAGGATGGCATGGGAGAATATGCGAAATTCTTTGGGAGAGATGCTTACACAACAACTCTGATAACTTCTCTGGCTAATAAAACAAGAAAACCTTTAATATATATAGGGCTATTCAGCGCGTCTAAAAATTCTTTAAAAATTACATGCCATGAAGCCCCAGATGAAATGTCTGCTCAGTCAATGAACAAAACTATGCAGGAAATGATATTAAATTGCCCTGAAGATTATTCATGGGAATACAAAAGATTTAAAAAGCCACCAGAAAATTTAGATAATCCTTATTGAGGTTAGCGCCTCCAGAATAAAGGCATAAATAAAATTAAAACTGTAAATATTTCTAGTCTTCCAAGAATCATTCCAAAAGCCAGAACACCTTTTCCAGCTGCAGTCACAGAAGAGTAATTCGATGAAACTTCTCCCAAGCCAGGGCCTAGGTTATTCAAGCATGCTCCTATTGCTGAGAATGCAGATGTAAAATCAAGACCTGTTGCAAGTAATGCAAAAAGAAGCAACATAAATGAAATTACATAAATAGAAAAGAAACCCCAAACAGATTCAGCAACAGAGCTGTCAACAACCTTAGTTCCAATCTTTACCGAAACCACCGCTCTTGGATGAATAATTTTAATTAATTGTTTATGAGCATGATTCAACATAATTAAAATACGCCATGACTTTATACCACCACCAACAGAGCCAGAACATCCACCAATAAATGCCCCTATCAATAACAAGAAGCCAATTACTGTAGGCCAAGTTGAGTAATCTGTTGTTGTAAAGCCTGTTGTTGAAACAATTGAAACTGTTTGAAAAAGAATATTTCTTTGAGAAGCAAGGTCACCAGAATTAAAGAATAAGATTAAAGAGCTTGTTATCAAGATTAATAAAATAATACTAATAAAAAATCTAAATTCTGGATCATAAAAATAGCTTAGAGCTCTACCCTTAAATATAGCCGCATAATGAAGAGCAAAACTAGAGGCTGAAATTATCATAAAAAAGATACAAACCAATTCTATTCCAAAGTTATTAAAGTGGCCTATGCTTTCATCATATGTAGAAAAGCCCCCTATAGAAACTGTACTTAAACTATGTGCAATAGCATCAAACCCGCTCATGCCATTGATCCAATACATAAATGCGCAAAGGACTGTTAATCCAAAATAGATTACCCATAAAGCTTTCGCAGTTTCAGTTATTCTGGGTGTAAGCTTTTGGTCACTCATAGCTCCTGGAATTTCTGTTTTATATATCTGTCCACCACCAATACCCAAAATAGGCATAACAGCAATAGCTAATACTATAAGACCCATTCCACCCATCCACTGCAAAAGTTGTCTATAAATAAGAATGGACTCATCTAGGGCTTCAATATTTGTAATAACGGTGGCACCTGTTGTAGTAATACCCGACATAGATTCAAAAAATGAATCTATCAAGCTCATCCCACTTAAATAAAAGGGCAAAGACCCAGCTACAGCTAAAACTAGCCAAAAAAGAGCAATTATTATAAAACCGTCATTTGAACTTAATTCTTGGCTATGATTTCTTGAAAGAGCCCAGAAAATAAAACCAAGTAAAATAACAGCAAGAAAAGTTGTTATAAAAATTCCTATACTAGAATCTTCATAAAGGAGAGAAACTCCTATAGGGACAATAAAAGATAAGCTAAATAGCATGAGTAATATGCCGAACAAATTTGAAATAGCTTTTAGGTTCATTAAATCTTAGTAAATAATTTTTCTACTTCTTTAACCTTCTCTTTATTAGATAAGAAGATAATCAAATGATCTTCTATACAAAGCTCAACTTCAGATGAGGGCATGACAACTACACCTTTTCTTACAATAGCTCCAATAGAGGCTTCGGCGGGCAAAGGGAGCTCTTTAATAGATTTACCAAAATAATCAATAGTATGCTCATTAGCATGAACAACTCCCTCAAGAGCTTCTGCGCCTGAGTGCATTTTCAAGATAACATCCTGAGCAACATCTCCTTCTCTGAGATGCTGAAGCACAGACGATACTGTAAGCCTATGAGGTGCAATGCAACTATCTACAAATCCAGGAAGTATATTCACATAAGAAGGATTATTTAATATAACCATTGTTTTTGTAGCTCCAAGCTTTTTTGCTAACAAGGAAGCCATGATATTTGCCTCATCATCATTAGTTAAGGCACAAAAAACATCAACCTGAGCTATATTTTCACTCTTTAGAAGCTCTTGGTCTGCACCTTTACCTCTTAAAACTATCGTTTTCTCTAAATCTCTAGAGATTTCCTCGCATCTTTCTTCATTAGACTCAATAAGTTTAACTTTATATGATTTTTCAAGCTGCTTAGCTAAGTTAAAGCCAATCTTCCCACCTCCAATTATCATTACTCTGGAGTAGCCCTGCTCAAGCCTCATTTCATTAACTACGGCATCAACATTTTCACTAGCTGTAACAAAATAAACTTCATCACCTTCTTTTACTATAGTATCGCCAGAGGGAATAAAGGGTTTACCTTTTCTATAGATAGACGGAATATAGCTCTGTATGCCAGGCATATCATCTTCAATCGTTCGCAATGCCCTATCTACTAGCTTCCCTGATTTTTTTACTTTTACAGAAACCAATTTAACTTTTCCATCTGCGAACTCTTCAATTTGTTCTGCACCAGGATGAACTATGAGTTCTTTCAAATGAGAGGTAACCTCATTTTCTGGACTAATAGGTATATCAATCATGTTCTCACCAAATGAATCCAAGCATCCTAAATATGTAGTATCTTTAAATCTACAGATAGTTTTTTTTACTGAAAATTGAGTTTTTGCAATCTGACAAGCAGCTATATTTACTTCATCATTATTTGTTACAGCGATGACTATAGTTCCCTCATCAGCTCCTGATTTTTTGAATGAATTAGGGTGTGCAGCATGCCCCTGAATTGCAGCGACATCTAAACGATCTTGGAGATAATCAATCTTCTTTTTATCAAGATCAACGATAGAAATATCATACCCATCTTGAGATAAATTTCTTGCTAAACTTTCGCCAACCTTGCCCGCACCTAAAATTACTACTTTCATAACCTCTTAAATTAAACCTCTTTTAATATAATTAAAACCCCTATCGAGTTTTTTACTATTTGGTAAAAAAACTTAAGTAAGAATTTATAGCATCAGATGTGCTTATGGATTTCTTATTAGGAAACTGTAAGTGAGTGATTACTATCGCTGAATTATATGTTTTTATAAGTATTCCAAGCTTATCAAAATTTAATATGGAGCCTGGTTCAGCATCATAGTTACCATTATCTATATGCATTTCATGAACCTTTACCATTATTTCGTTATGTAAAAAATATGAACCAGGCCAGCCTTTATAGGCATTAAATTTTCTTATTATCACTTCAGAAGATTCATTAAAATTAATTTTTCCATCAACTTTTTTTACTTTTGAGCAGTATGTAGCAGATGCTTCATCTTGTGTTTCTAGTTTAAATTTATCAGACAGCACATCTCTTAAGACACTATTAATATTATTTGCAGCAAGATCAGATAATTTATTTTCTAATTCATTTTTGTTATCATTTTTTTGGATTTCAATTGGCAGGGTTTTAATAATATCTCCCTCATCCATTTTTTCATTCATCTTCATAAAACTTATTCCAGTCTCTAATTCACCATTAATTAATACTGATTGAATTGGAGAAGCTCCTCTGTATTTTGGCAGTAACGAAAAATGAATATTGATAGGTAATTTACCAGGATGCTCAAGCAACCACTTAGGAATAATTTTCCCATATGCCGAGACAACCAAAAAATCAACATCTATTGATTGAATTAAGCTCTTAAAATTAGGATCATTAAGATCCAAGGGTTTAGCTGTTTTAAGATTTAACTCTTGTGCAACTATAGATACTTCACTTGGATCTTCACTTGAACCTCTTTTACTTCTTTTATCAGGCTGTGATATTACCAATTTAATACTAACACCATCTAAATGGAGTTTTTTGAGTATCTTTGCAGAGGGGGCTGGGCTCCCAGCAAATATTATATTCATTATCTGTAAGTTCCTCTTAAATCGTCCAAATTCTGTTAAAAACAGCTATTTGGTAGCTTTATCCTTCAAACGAGCTCTTTTTAAGGGACTTAGGTAGTCAACTAACAATTTTCCCTGTAAATGATCTATCTCGTGCTGGATGCATACGGCTAAAAGTCCTTGAGGCTTATCTTCATGCTCATTTCCTTTAAGATCTAACCAATTGAGCTGAATTTTATCAGGACGAGTAACTTCTACGCTTGCGCCAGGAATAGAAAGACAACCTTCCTCACACGGAACAAGACTTTTGTCGTCTAATACCGTTACTACAGGATTTACAAAAATAAGCGGGTCGTCTCTTTCTTCACTAATATCTATAACAACCAATCTAATATGAAAATCTACTTGAGTTGCCGCTAAACCTATTCCATTTTCTGCATACATAGTCTCTAGCATGTCTCTAGCTAGATTATCTAGACTTTTGTCGAATTTTATTACATCTTCAGCTACAGTTCTCAAGCGTGGATCTGGATATTTTAATATTTTTATAATAGACATATTAGCTTATTATAATCTCTTAATTTATAATCTGCATTATTAAAGAGGTAATTGTAAATATGACAAATAATAGCATTGATGTAGCGGTAGTGATGGGTTCTGATTCAGATTTGCCTGTTGTAAGTGAAGTTTTCAAGATATTTGATCAATTTGGAGTTAAATACACCAAAAGTGTACTTTCTGCGCATAGAAGTCCTCATCAAGTAATAGAATTGATTAAAACTTCTGAATCAAACGGATGTAAGGTCTTTATTGCAGCAGCAGGAATGGCGGCACATTTAGCTGGTGCAGTTGCAGCGCATAGTTATAAACCTGTAATAGGTATTCCAATTGAGTCTGGCGGCCTTGGTGGTTTAGATGCGCTATTATCAACAGCACAGATGCCTCCAGGAATTCCAGTAGCAACAGTTGCAATTGGAAAAGCAGGCGCGAAGAATAGTGCGATTTTAGCTATACAGATGTTAGCAATTTCAGATAATGATATGGCACAAAAACTAAGCGATTATAGAACGAATTTAACAAACGAAGTCTTGGAAAAAAACAAGAATTTAAATGCATAATTTGTGAGAGTTTTCTTATCTCAGAGTGATGCTTCTGAGTGGCTAAAAAAAGGAAAAATATTAATATATCCTACAGAAGGTGTGTGGGGTATTGGATGTGATGCATTTAACAAAGATGCCGTTGCAAGAATCTACGAATTAAAGCAAAGATCAGAAAACAAAAGCTTAATTCTTTTATGCAAAAGCTTAGAAGTAATGAGTAATTATTTATCACCTATAACACAAAACGACATGGATTTTATAAAGTCTATAGGTGTAAACCCTACAACTATATTGTATCCATATGATTCAAATAAAATGCCAAATCATTTGCAGAATATAAGTGGTAAATTGGCTATAAGAGTAAGTACTCACTATCATTTAAAATCATTGTTTGAAGTATTTAATAATCCAATTATCTCTACATCTGCAAATATATCAGGTACAAAAATATCTATGGATACAGATGAAATTAAAAATAATTTTGATTTTAGTGATGTTGCATTTTATAACAAACCTATTGGAATTTTAAACCGACCTACCCCTATAATAGATCTACAAACCCAAGAGGTCATAAGGGCTTAATGATTAAAAAATTAGAAGAACATTTTCAAGAAATACAAAACGAAATCATAGCTCATTATTGTGGTTTTGAGACTAAAAAATCTTGCACAATTTCTGATGATAATTGGACAAGAGCAAAAGGTGGCGGAGGAAGAACTTTTGTAATAGAAAATGGAAGATTTTTTGATAAAGCCGCAGTAAACTTTTCTTCTATTTCTGGAACAAAATTACCAGAATCAGCTAGAGAATATATAAAGAATAAAAAAGCTGTTTCATATAAAGCAATGGGCGTATCTGTAATCACTCATCCGAAGAATCCATTTATCCCAACAAGCCATATGAATATAAGATTATTCTTACTTTTAAATAAGAAAAAAGAAATCATCGAGTGGTGGGTAGGAGGCGGTTATGACCTCACTCCATATTTTGCATATGAAAAGGATTGTTTGATGTGGCATAGAGATGCAAAACTTAATTTTGATCATTTTGATAAGAAGTATTACAAAAAATTTGCAAAAAACTGCGATGACTATTTCTTTTTGCCGCATAGAAATGAAAAAAGAGGCATTGGAGGGGTATTTTTTGATAATTTTAATGACTTAGGGTTAGATATTTCTATAGAATTGCTAAAAAATACAGCTAGAACCTACTTAAAGAGCTACTTAAAAATAATAAGCCTCAGAAAAAGTCGCAAATATTCATCCAAAGACAAAGATTTTCAAGAGTACAGAAGAGGAAGATATGCTGAATTTAACCTTTTATTTGATAGAGGCACCTCTTTTGGGCTTCAGTCTGGTGGCAGAGTCGAGTCAATCCTTGCTTCACTGCCCCCCAAAGCATCCTGGGTCTATAAAAAAGATTTATCTTTTGAAAAGAATGAGAAAAAACTTTTATTAAGCCTAAAAAAGACATGGAGAGGTTAAAATTCATAAATAATGTCTAAATTATATAAATTAGGGGTCATAGGCTCTCCTATAGATCACTCTTTATCGCCTTTCATACATTCACGATTTGGCAGACAGGAAAATATAAATTTAGATTACAGGGCTTATAAAGTTGAAGATGAAAACCTTAAAGCCTTTGTTAAGGAATTTTTTCTCTCAAAAGATGCTAAGGGTTTGAATATAACCTTACCGCACAAGAAATCTGTAGCAAGAATAATTAAAAATCTTTCTGATGAGGCATCTTTTATTGATGCAGTAAATACAATTAACAAAATCTCAAACCAATTACATGCTGTGTCTACAGATGGTGAAGGCCTTATCAAGGATATGGATGAAAAAAATATTAGAATTAAGAATAAAAACATATTAGTTCTTGGAGCAGGAGCTGCTGTTGAGAGCGTTCTATTTAAGATTATTCAATCGAAACCAAAATCTATAACTCTAATTAATAGAACAGAGGAAAAGTCTAAAAAGCTGCATTCTAAATATCTGCCCATGATTGATATATCTCTTGAACTAGAAACTACTAATTATGATTTGGTTATAAACGGATCATCTGCCGGGCTTACTGGTAAATTTTTACCACCAGACGATGCTTCCTTTAATGAGAAAACAGTCTTTTATGACCTTAATTATTCATTAACAGGAACAGCATTTTGTAATTGGGCAGACAATATTTCTGATCATTCCTATGATGGCATGGGTATGTTGATATCTCAGGCCGCACTATCTTTTCATGAGTGGTTTGGCGTTATGCCCTCAACAACTAGTATTGCTGAAGAGCTTAGAGATTTAAGAAATTGAAAAAGTTTACTCAATTTATAGCTGGAGCCATCTGCCCAAGCTGCGCAGAGCAAGATTCTATTGCAATTCATCAAGATGATGATGAGATATATTGTGCTAAATGTGGTTATAAAGAATTTAGACCCGGTTCGACAAAAGACCCAAAAAAAATGACTACAATTAAAGCAGTGAATGTTGTTGATATTACAGATTTTAATAAGACTAAAAAGTAGTAATTTATTCTCCAAAGTTATAGAATACACGGAAATTAAGCCGTAAAAATTGAGTAACTTTTTATGGCATCAAAGGTTCTATAAAAAACTAGTTATAAGGGACATACATGACTAATATTAGAAGTTTAATTTATTCAATTAAAATACAATTTACAGTTATATTATTTGCGCTTTCCAATAAAGCTTCGGCTGAGTGGGATGACTTGAATATGACGCAGGGAGCAACTGCAATAAGTAGAGAGGTCTATGACCTGCATATGCTTATTTTTTGGATTTGTGTTGTTATAGGCGTCATAGTATTTGGAGTTATGTTTTACTCAATGTATGCATATACCAAAAAGAAGAATCCTGTTGCAGCAACATTTCATGAGAATACAAAAGTTGAGCTAGCATGGACAATTATTCCTTTTTTAATTCTTATTGCTATGGCTGTTCCAGCATCTAAAACTCTTCAATCCATCTATAACGATGAAGCTGGTGATATTAATATTCAAGTAATTGGTCATCAATGGAAGTGGCAGTATAGATATCTAGAAGATGATGTTAACTTTTTTGCAAACCTATCAACTGATCTCGATGAAATATATAACAAAGTTCCTAAGGGTGAAAACTATCTTCAAGAAGTTGATGAAATAGTAGTAATTCCAGTCGGAAAAAAAGTTAGATTTCTCATAACAGCAAATGATGTTATTCATTCATGGTGGGTGCCTGCATTTGCCATAAAACAAGATGCCATCCCTGGTTTTATAAATACTGCTTGGACTATTGTTGATGAGCCAGGACTATTCAGAGGAAAATGCACAGAGCTGTGTGGAAAAAATCATGGTTTTATGCCCATTGTAGTTAAGGCCGTTGAGCAAGATGAGTACGATCTTTGGATAAAAGACAAACAAGCAGGAGCAATAGCTTTGGCTGAATTAACAGAAAAAGACTGGACAGCTGAAGAGCTTGTAGCAAGAGGTGAATCTTTATACATAAAGAATTGTGTAGCATGTCATGGGCCTACTGGCGCAGGTGTAACAGGAATTTTTCCTGCTCTTGCAGGAAGTGACATAGTTTTAAATAATAAAGCTC
>CAYFJC010000013.1:0-26172 GCA_964343355.1 uncultured Gammaproteobacteria bacterium
ATAGGAGATCTTGAATCTCTTGAGTCATTTGACTTTAAAGCAGATATAATCACGTATTGATTTTTATATTAAGTTTGTAGTGAAGTAAATCTTAATAGGATTTAAAAGTCAATTAGTTTTTTTTTCATCTAAAACAAAGGTTTTTTATAAAAAAAAGATGTAGTTTTACTACAAAATAATAAAATTTAATGCTTATTTTAATAACAAATGACTAAAAATATTGACACTGCTGAAGTAGAAAAATTTGCTGATCTTGCCCAGAGATGGTGGGATCCTAAAGGAGAATTCAAACCTCTTCATATTATTAATCCTCTTAGAGCAGAGTTTATAGCTTCCAAACTAGAATTGGATGGTTTAGAGATTTTAGATGTTGGCTGTGGTGGTGGACTTTTATGTGAAGCTTTATTTGATTTTAAAGGAAAGATTTCTGGAATAGATGCAGCAGGTCCAGGGATAGAGATCGCAAAAGAACATGCAAAACTAAATAATAAAGAAATATTTTATCGTGATATCACTGCTGAAGAGTTAGTTGCTGATGAATCAGAAAAATATGATGTAGTTACCTGTCTCGAGGTTATCGAGCATGTTCCAGATCCTCAATCATTGGTATCTGCTTGTTCCAAATTATTAAAACCTGGTGGGAGTCTTTTTCTTTCAACGATAAATAGAAATCCTAGATCATGGATTACTGCTATTGTTGGAGCAGAGTATATATTTAATATATTACCCAAAGGGACTCATGAATTTTCAAAATTTATAAAACCTTCTGAATTAGCTTTTTATATGCGAACAGCGGAAATTAATTTATCTGAAACAAGGGGTATGTTTTACAACCCAATAACTCATAAAGCTTCGCTCAACAATGATCTTGGTGTTAACTATTTGATGTATGGAAAAAAACCAAAAAATTAAAGGAATACTTTTTGATCTTGACGGCACGCTGGTTGATACTGCGCCTGATTTTGTACTTTCGCTAAATAATGTTCTGTCTAGGCACCAATTTCCAAATCTTGATCCCTTGATAATAAGATCCAATGTATCTGATGGCTCTGCAAAGCTTACCTCTCTTGGATTTGGCTTGGATAAAACAGATCCTAGTTTTGATAAGCTTCGAAATGAATTTTTAGCTGAATATAAAATTAATCTTTTAAAAAATTCTTACTTATTTAACGGAATAAGTTTGCTGCTAGAGTTTCTTTTTAAAAAAGATATACAGTTTGGAATTGTTACCAACAAGCCAAGGGAATATGCTGAGCCTCTTGTAAAAAATTTTAGTGAACTAGATAAATCAAAAGTACTAATTTGTTCTGATGATATTTCAGAACCAAAGCCAAGCCCTCAAGGTATTAATGCAGCTCTCGAGGCTCTGAACATAAATAACTCAGAATGTTTATATATTGGAGATCATATTAATGATCTTGATGCTGGAGCTAATGCTGGAACAAAAATAATTGCTTGTTATTATGGTTACTCTCTTTGTGCTAAAAATAATCCATATTCTTGCGACTCAGCCAATAATTCAGAAGATTTAATCGAAATTATTAGTAGATATATATAATTTAAACCATGAAAGATAAAGTAATTTTAATTACAGGTGCTAATAAAGGCATTGGTAAATCACTATCATTGAGATTCAGTGCACTGGGTGTAAATATTGTATTGCTGGGAAGAGATGAAGAATCTCTTGATGCTTTGTATGATGAAATTACTGAAACCTCATCAACAAAACCCCTCATAATAAAATGTGATTTAAATGAATTGAACTCTGTGGGTGCCCGACAGATTAAAAATGAAATCATGGATGTTTATGGAAGATTAGATGGGGTTATTCATAATGCAGCTAGGCTTGGTAAAATGTCTTCTATTGAAGACTATGAAGAGGACATTTGGAAAGAAGTATTTAATGTAAACTTTCATAGTGCCTTTATTTTATCAAAGGAGCTTTTGCCTCTCCTAAAAAATGCTCTAAATGGAAGGATTATCTTTACTTCATCTGGAGTTGCTGAAGTGGGTAAGGCTTATTGGGGAGCATATGCTGCTTCTAAATTTGCTGTGAAAGGTTTAGCTGAAATAATGAGAGATGAATTAAACTCTACATCAAATATAAAAGTTTTTAATTTTGATCCAGGTAAAACTAGAACATCTATGAGAGCCACAGCATACCCTGCTGAAAACCCAAATGATTTAAAGCAACCTGAGAAATTATTTGACCATTATCTTTGGTTCTTTTCTGAAGATAGTCAGTTGTCAGACCAGCATTATTTCAAATTTGAAAATTAAATTAAAGAGAGTCTAAACCCTTCCATAAATATAAACTTAAGTAAGTTCTGTAGGGTGAATAAATCTCTTTTATATTATTAATATCAATATCTGGAATAAAAATATTAGCTGCTTTATTTATCCCAAGATCGCCATCAAGCCAAACATCCTCATCACATATATAAAACATTCTTGTGATACCTATTGTCCAAGGTCCAATACCTTTAATTTTTAGAAGCATTTCAGATAACTCATTAAAAGAATAACCTTTCAATGTCTTTTTTGAATGAGATTTAATCTTTTGATTATTAAGAATGCCTAAAATATATTCAGATTTTGTTCTGGAGAGGCCTGCAGATTTTAATAGGTCTATAGTTATATCCTTTTCGTCATTTAAATCAATAACCTTTTCTACTCTCCCCCATATTGTTCGCGCTGCAATGGTTGAGAGTTGCTGGCTAACAATGGTTTTTATTAAAAATAAATATAACTTACCTTCATTCTGATTATTTATTGCAATTGTATCAATGGAATTTAAAAGCTTATAAAGCTTCGTATGTTGATTATTTTTAGACTGCTTTAATAAAAAGCTAAGTGCATTTTCAGCTTTGTTGGCCATATTTTTTCAAACTGATGATCTCATTTTCTGTTAATTCCCTGCATTTACTTTCCGCTAATGTGGATGGAAGGAATATTGGACCATATCTGACTCTTTTAAGCCTGCTAACTGTTAAACCTACTGCTTCAAAAATTTTTCTTACTTCCTTATTTTTACCAGAAGTTAGACAGGCTGAAAACCATTGATTGACGCCAGTTTTTTCTCCCGCAACGATGTCACTAAATTTATGTATAGCTCCATCTATCTCAATGCCATTTTTCATCTTGGTTTCTTTATCTTGATCAAAAGAACCCATAGCTCTTACTAAATACTCTCGATCTATTGAGCTTGAAGGATGCATACAATAATTTGCAAATACGCCGTCATTAGTAAATAACATTAAACCTGATGTGTTGATATCTAACCTACCTATAGAAATCCATTCTCTTTGATTTGAAGATCGAGGCAAATAATCAAAAACTATTGGAAGATTTTTTTCTCTAGCATTTGAAGATAGAACTCCTGGGGGCTTGTTAAGCATTACAACTTTCAGATCAACATCTCTTGATTTAATTATTTTATTTTGATATTCAACTTTGTCCTCAGATGTAACTGAGGTGCCCACTAGAGCAACTTTACCATTAACCTTAATTAAACCTTGTTGAATTAGCTGCTCGCACCCTCTTCTGGAACCAACTCCTGCAGCTGCAAGAAATTTTTGCAATCTTAGTGACATTTTTTAGAAGCTATATAGCTTGAAGTGTAAAATTTTCACCAACCTCTTCTGCTTCAGGCAGATGTGGTAGCTCAGTAACTTTCTTTAAATTGAAATCATTTAAGAAATTAGGAGTTGTTGCATACAGCGCAGGTCTTCCTGGAATATCTCTATATCCAGAAACTTTAATCCAGTCTCTTTCCAGTAAAGTTCTAACAGTCTGAGTGCTTACATTAACTCCTCTAATGTCTTCTATGTCACCACGAGTTACAGGCTGCTTGTAAGCAATTATAGAAATAGTCTCCATGAGTGACTTTGAGATTTTTTGAGATTTGTCGTTCCATAATGATGAGAGGCATGGGCTAAATTCTTGTTTAACTTGCAATCTATAGCCTGAGGCAACTTCATGTAATTCAATTGAAGACTTTTCATATCTTTCTTCAAGAGCATTAAGCGCCATTTTAATAGAAGAAAGTTCTAACTGACCCAGGTCCATCTCCAATAATCCTTTTATTTCTGAAAGCCTTAAAGGTCTTCCTGCTCCAAATAGTAAAGCTTCAACAGTATTAATTATTTTATTATTTATCAATTCGGGCTCCTTGCTTTAGATTTAATATAAATCTCATTATTTTCATTCTGAATCAATTCAACGTGACCATCTTTTGCTAGTTCTAATGATGCTAATAAGGAAACTGCAACACCCTGTTTCCCTTCTGCCTTTTGGATGGTTTTATAAAAACCAATAATATTTCTTTTACCAAGGATCTGTAAAATAAGATTAATTCGATCCTGTGTTGAGAGCTCTTCAAAGGCAATTTGATGACTTAATGTTAGGTCAGGCCTTTCAAGAATCTCTTGGAAAATATCCCTAAGATCATTTGCGTTTAAATTAAGCGGTTCCTGCTTTTCCTCAAACTTTGGAAGGGATGTTGATGCAACAAAATAATCCCTATCAACTCTAGGTAAAATAGCCATATTCTCTGAAGCAACTTTAAATCTTTGGTACTCTTGAAGTCTCTTAATTAATTCTGTTCTTGGATCCAGTTCATCATCCTCAGATTCAGGCCTTGGAAGTAGCATTCTTGATTTAATTTCGGCAAGAGTTGCAGCCATAACCAAATACTCTGCAGCTAACTCAAATTTTAAGGTATCCATTAATTCAATGTACTCAATATATTGATTTGTAATTTCTGCAACATTGAGCTCAAGTATGTCTATATTTTCTTTTTTAATTAGATATAAGAGTAAATCCATGGGGCCAGAAAAAGTTTCTAGGCATAATTCAAAAGCATTGGGAGGTATAAAAAGGTCGTCGGGCAGGTTTTCTAATGGTTGACCCATCACAAGCGGAATTTCTAATTGCGTTTGTTGTATTTTATCCATGATAAACACTACATAGTGTAAGGTTAGAAGGCTTGTAATACAACATATAGTATTTTAAATTTTATCTTACGTTCGATAAGTTTTTTTGATAAACGCATAGTAATTATATAAAAAAGAATTTAATTAAAAAAAAATGGACTAGCGCTCTCAAAATCCTATACTCTAATTTAATATAATTATTCTTTACAAAAGAAAATGAATTACTTAACAGACAATACTAGAATCATCGATAGAGTCGACGTTCCGACTCCTGCTGATATTATTAATGAAAATCCGATAACAGATGACATTTCTAGGCTTGTTTATGGAACACGAAATGAGATCAGTCAAATTCTTCATGGAAAGGATGATAGGATTTTAGTCGTGGCTGGACCATGCTCTATTCATGATACAAAATCTGCCCTTGAATATGCTGAATGGTTAAAAGATGCAAAAGATAGATTCAGCAAGAATCTTCTTATTGTCATGCGTGTATATTTTGAAAAACCTAGAACTACTGTTGGGTGGAAGGGTTTAATTAACGATCCGCATATAGATGGAACTTATGATATTTCTACTGGGATTCGAACTGCCAGAAAATTACTAATTAATCTTGCTGAGCTCGGCCTCCCTGCAGGAACTGAATACTTAGATCCGATTAGCCCTCAGTATGTATCAGACTTAATTTCATGGGGAGCTATTGGAGCTAGAACTGCAGAAAGTCAAATTCACAGAGAATTGGCTTCGGGCCTCTCTTGTCCAGTTGGGATAAAAAATGGAACTAATGGTGACTTAAAAATAGCAATTGATGGTATTCAAGCAGCAAATCATCCTCATGTATTTTTATCAACAACAAAAGAAGGTGAAGTAGCTGTCTTTAAAACTGCTGGAAATATAGATAGTCATATCATTTTAAGAGGTGGCAAAAATCCTAACTACTCCCCCGAATCTATTGCTGAAACATTAGCAGCACTAACTGAAGCAGAGGTAAATGAATCAATTATGGTTGATGCAAGTCATGGAAATAGTCAAAAAATATTTAAAAATCAAATATCTGTTATATCTTCAGTATGTGATCAAATAATTGGTGGTAATAAAAATTTAAATGGTGTCATGATTGAAAGTCACTTGGTAGAAGGTAATCAAAAGATATCTAATAATCTTGTTTATGGTCAAAGTATTACTGATGAATGTATGAATTTGAATGATACTGATGGCTGCTTTAAGGAACTTGATGCAGCTGTATCAAAAAGCAGAGGCTAGAATATCTTGGGTGATCATAAAATAATCTTTGAAAAAGAAGTTGCTGAAACGCTGGGTATAGAAGCAGCTATTATTTTAGAGCTGTACAAATCAAAAAAATTTGATGAGTCTCTTGATGAAAAAGATCTTTTTGGTTTAATTGCTTCAGAATGTTCTTTTATAGAAATAGACAATTTAAAGGCTAACTTTGATAAATTAAAAAGAGTCAAACTTATAGAATTTAGATCTCAAAAGAGTAAAAAAGATTCTGAAAATAACTTTGATTTAAAGATTCCAAATAAAAATAATGGTGAATCAAAGACTAAAATATCAACTAACTGGGTCCCTTCAAAAGAAACAGTAGAAGTTCTTGAATTAGGGGGTATTTCAACAGATTTTGCAAAATCAAAACTTAAAGAATTTAAAATATATTGGACAGAAAGAAATCAAGCAAGAGATAACTGGAATATAAGTTTCTTGGATTATATTAGAAGAGAGTGGGCGAAAGAAAATTCATCACATAAAGGTATGCCCTATTGCATGCATAGCGCTTGGATTCCTAATGATGATGTTTTTGCAGTTCTAAATCTTTCTCAAATAACAAAAGAAACAGGATTGAATTATCTTAAAGAGTTTATAATTTATTGGGAAGAAAATGGAACTGCGCTTAAATCATGGAATTCTAAATTTATTGAGTATGTCAAAAGAAGAGAAATAGCTATAACAACTAAAAATGGTAAAGAAAATTACAGAAATAATGAACCTGGAAAATTCTCGAAAGGTTTTACAGAGAGGAAAAGTGACCAATCCTGGGCAAAAGAATTTAAATTCTAATAGTTTAAAAGAATATATAGAGGCTATAGATGCTCTGTTTTTAAAACTTGAACTTGCATATCACTATCAATTTTATAAAGTTTTTGGCTCCTCTGATGATAAATTAAACGAAGGTAAAAAATTATGGGCTGATAGTCTCAAAAGATATGATATTAAAACTATTAATAAAGCTTCTGAAGAAATTATTCATGCACAGCCATATTTTCCAACTTTAACCGATATAGTAAAGCTCTGTGAAGAGCTTAAAAAAAACACTTCTCTCCCCACTACTGAAGAAGCTTTTATAGAAGCGCGGAAATCATTTTCTCCTAGAAAAAATTACAATTGGAGTCATCCTGTTATTTACTTTGCTGGAAAGAAAACTGGTTGGAATTTTTTAAATGAAAAGGATGGAAGAGATATTTTTTATGAATTTAAAAAAAATTACAACGACCTCATCCATGCTGCAAACAACGGAAAAGTCTTTCAGATACCTCAAGAAGAAGTCAATGAAAAGCTTCAACCTCTTGATCAAAAACTCTTTGAGAGTTTAAGAAAGAAACATAATATATAGATTAAAACAATATTTCTTTTAAAATATTCTTGGTATAATCAGAATTGGCACTATCTATGTCACATTAATTGGAAATAATATGTCAAAAAATTTACGCATATCTTTATATATACTTTTACCACTAACTTTTTGGATGCTGTCTGGTTTATTTGTTGAAGAAAAAGTAATTGAAGAAGAGGAACTCTCAGGATTCGCAATGGTTGGTATCAAGCAAAGCCAAGCTAACTTTTATAACCCAGAAATTTCATTAAAAGCTACAGCGAGCTCAGAAAGACGTGTCAATGTTCGTGCTAAAACTTCAGGTGAAGTTGTTGCTATTGGAGCAAGACAAGGCGAATTTATTAAAAAGGATTTTATTCTTTGCAGCCTTGGTGTGGTTGAATTAAATAGAACTGAGGTAAAGTCTCCTTTTGCTGGATATATAGAAAGCATAGTAAAACCAGGTAACTTTATTGAAAGAGGTCAGGTATGTGCAACCATTATTCAGCTAAATCCTATTATTTTTATTGCTGAGGTTCCTGAGGTAAGTATTGCAAAAGTTAAAGTTGGTCAGAATGTTGACATTAATCTAATAACAGGTCAAAAAGTTTCAGGGGTATTAAGTTTTGTCTCCAAGAGCGCTTCTCCAGCTACAAAAACTTTTAGGGTGGAAGTTGAGATACAAAACGAGGATCGAATGATCAAGGATGGTTTGACTGCAGACTTTATTATTAAGACTGACAAGGTAAAAGCTCATGTAATTTCTCCATCTATATTAATTCTTGATGATGATGGAAAACTTGGAGTAAGAGTAACTAATGCTGAAAATATTGTTGAATTCTATGAAATAGAAATTGTCCAAGATTCATCTGAAGGCCTCAGAGCAACTGGAATACCTGAAGGAGCAAATATTATTGTTCAAGGACAAGGGTTTGTTGAAGAAGGTCAGTACGTAGAAACTACAAGTGCAGGAGAATTATGACAGGCATAATTGATTTTGCTTTATCCAAAGCAAAAACTACTTTAATGCTTGCTGTATTAATAATTGTAGCTGGGTCATATGCTCGTCAAAATATACCTATAGCCGCATCTCCGAATATTCAGCTTCCATTTGTAAGTGTTGGTGTTTTTTTAGATGGAGCATCACCATCTGATGGCTCAAGATTAGTTGCTAAACCATTAGAAAACAGACTGAGAACGGTTCCAGGAGTAAAAACGATTACTGCAACTAGTAGTCTATCCAATATCAGAGTTTTTCTTGAATTTGAAGTTGGGTACGATATTGATAAAGCTTTAGTCGATACCAAGCAAGCTGTTGAAGAAGTCAAATTTAATTTACCTCAAGAAGCAGAAGACCCCCAGATTAATGAATATAGTAATGCTAATTTTCCTGTAATGAATTTAAGTATTATTGGCGCGAGCTCTCTTAGACAAAAAGTCTTTTTTGCAAGAGAGCTAAAAGATAGATTAGAAAAAATTGAAGAAGTTCTGGAGACTGAAGTTATAGGTTCTCCTGATGAAGTTCTTGAGGGTATTATTAATAAATCAAAAATGGAGGCCTATGGTGTAACTCTAACAGACCTCTATTATTCTGTTGCTAATAATAATGTAATTATTCCAGGTGGAAGACAGGATACTGGACTTGGTAGCTTTATGATTGAAGTTCCAAGTGTCATTGAGACTGCTGAGGATGTTTATAGCATTCCAATTAAGGTAACAAAAGAAGCTGTTGTAACTCTTAGCGATATTGCTAGTATCCAAAGAACATTTAAAGATTTTAATTCATACGCAAGGGTAAATGGTGAAGATGCAGTTGCTATTGAGGTTATGCTTAGAGAAGGCGCGAATGCAATAGATGCTGCCAATAAAATTGCAATTGAATTAGATGAATTTAGAAAAATTTTACCTGAGAATTTAACAGTTGTTAAAACAAATGATGATACTGTATGGGCCAGTATGATGGTATCAGAACTAAATGGTAATATTATTTCTGCAGTTGTATTAATCATGATACTTGTTGTTGCAAGTATGGGTTTTAGAGTTTCTATGCTCGTAGGCCTTTCAATACCCTTTTGTTTTTTATCAACTTATTTGATTTTGTACCTCTTAGGCTATGAAGTAAATTTCCTAGTAATGATGGGATTATTGCTTGGAATGGGGATGCTTATTGATGGCTCAATTGTAGTTACCGAGTATGCGGATAGAAAAATAAGTGAGGGCCTTTCAAGGCTAGAAGCTTACAGACTTGCTTCTAAAAGGATGTTTACACCCGTTCTAGCCTCTACAGGAACAACAATTGCTGCGTTTATTCCTTTAATTTTTTGGCCAGGTTTTACAGGCCAATTCATGAGATACCTACCTATAACGGTAAGTATAGTTCTTGCTTCTTCTTTGTTCTATTCTCTTGTTTTAATACCGGTGTTAGGCTCATATTTTGGTCAAAGCTCATCTACCTTAAAATTAGGTAAAGATAGCGATCAAACGGGTGAACCGTTATTTGATAAAATAGCTGAATATTATGGAAAATTAACTAAGATTTTTGTAAAGAATCCTGGTGAAACTATTATTCTTACTCTTGCGGTCTTATTTACTATCGTAACTACTTATAATTTTTATGGAAAAGGTACTGTCTATTTTGCAATAGTTGATCCTGTAAAGGCAGAGATTACAGTTAGAGGAAGAGGTAATTTTTCTGCATTAGAGTCAAAACAAATAATCGAAGATGTCGAGGAAAGACTTCTACAGATTGATGAACTACAAAGTGTCTTTTTACGATCTGGCTCTCCCTGGTGGGAGTCTGGGGGAGATAAGATTGGTAGTGGCTATGTTGAAGTAGTTGAACCTTCAGAAAGAGATATTAGTGGGTTAGAGATAATGAGGCTCGTTACAGAAGTGACGCAAGGAATACCAGGAATTATTGTTGAAGCTGCAGCTGATATGGGTGGCCCTTCCTTTGACTCACCTATTGAGCTAAATATTACTGGCAACATTGAATCTGAAGTCATTGCGGCGTCTTTAGTTGCTGAAGAGTTTATGCGAAATGATGTTAGAGGTTTAACAAATATATTTTCTAGTCAGCCATATCCCTCAGTTGAATGGAATGTTGAAGTTGATAAACAAAAAGCTGCTCAATTAGGCGTTAAGGTTGGTGATGTTGGAGCTCTTGTCCAAATGCTAACTTCAGGCTTTAAGGTTGGTGAATTTAGGCCTGATGATTCAAAGGATGAAGTGGAAATAAGAGTTAGGTTTCCCGCAGAAGATAGAACCATAACTGGAATAAATAATTTAAATGTAACTACTAGGGATGGTCTAATTCCTGTTAGCTCATTTATTACACTTTCGCCAAGAGAAAATAGATCTTCTGTTACTAGAAGAAATGGTGAATATGTTCAGTCGATTTCTGCATCAACTATTGATGAGTCTGCAGTAGCTGAAAAAGTTGCTGAAATGCAACAATGGATTGAGGCACAGAATTTTAGCAAGCAAGGTATTACTATGTCGTTTACCGGTATGCAGGAGGAAACTGAAGAAGTTAATGAATTTATGCTTCTTGCTGGTGCCACTGCTCTATTTATAATGCTTATATTACTTTTAACCCAGTTCAATAGTTTTTATCAATCATTACTAATACTATCAGCGGTATTTATGTCATTTGTGGGAGTCCTGCTAGGCTTATTAATATCTAATCGACCGTTTAGCTCAACCATGACTGGTATTTCAATAGTTACACTCGCAGGTATTGTTGTTAATAATAATATTGTCTTAATAGATACTTTTAATAGGCTAAAATTTGAATCGCCAGAGACTGATAGGCTTGAGTTGATAAGAGCAACCTGTCAACAAAGGCTAAGGCCTATCTTGTTGACTTCCGCAACTACTATTTTTGGGCTTCTGCCCCTAGCAATGGGCTTAAGTCTTGATCTCATAGGCAGAGACTTATCGGTTGGAACTCGAGTAGTAGATTGGTGGCAAAATCTGGCTTTATCAATTGTATTTGGACTAGGCTTTAGTACCTTCTTAACTCTGATATTTACTCCTGCGGCACTAGCATTCCCGTATAAAATTAGAGAGAAGTTTCATGAAAGATTTCCTGAAAAAGTCTAAGTCTAGATAATTTTTATAACAATACTAAGTTACAATTAGCTATGGCAAATCCAAAAGATCAAATTGATTTCGAGTCTTCTTTAAAAAAATTAGAAGATATTGTTTCGAAACTTGAAAATAATGATATAAATTTAGAAGACTCAGTTCAGTCTTTTGAAGAGGGAATCAAGTTAGTAAAAGACTGTCAGAAACAACTTAGTGATGCTGAATTAAAGGTAAAAAAATTACTTGAAAATGGAAGTTCTACTGACTTAGAAGATAAATAAAGTGCCTATTAAGTTCTTAACTCGATCACGAGAACTTATTCACCATAAGCTATCAACCGTAATACCCTCTTCATCTTTAATTGATGAAGCTATGAGATATTCAGCCCTAAGTGATAGCAAGGTTATAAGGCCCGGCTTAGTAATAGCATCAGGAATGCTGAATGATAATTTAACTCATGAGAGTTTAGTCACTCTAGCAGCTGCAGTTGAGCTAATTCATACCTACTCATTAATTCATGATGACTTGCCTAGCATGGATGATGATGACATGCGCAGAGGGAAAGCATCTAGCCATATAAAATTTGGGGAAGCTAACGCAATTCTTGCAGGAGATGCTCTCCATGATCTAGCTTTTGAACTCATTACCTCTGATGAAGATATGAGTGATTCAGCTAAAGTTAAAGCAGTGAATATTCTTGCAAAAGCTTCAGGCTCTTCTGGGATGGTTCTTGGTCAGCATTTAGATATTGAATCTGAAAAACTAGCTTCAAATATTACTCTAGAGCAGATAGAAGCAATTCACTCTTTAAAAACTGGAAAATTGATACAAGCATCTATTCTTATGGGTCAATTAGAGTCATCTATCTCTCAGGAGAAACAAGAAATGCTTTCTGATTTTGGAAGCAAGATTGGTTTAGCCTTTCAGATTTATGATGATATTTTAGATGAAACTGGTGAGTCTTTGGTTTTAGGAAAATCTGCTAAATCTGATTTAAAAAATAATAAACAAACCTATGTTAAGGTTATGGGATTAGATCAATCTTCATTGATAGCAAATAAATTAGCTACAGAATCAATTAATATTTTAGAAAATATGGGGCTAAATCATAAGATTGAAACGCTTAAATCTCTCTGTGAATATATGGTGAATAGGAAAAGATAAATTGAAAATTTATAATCAAATCCCTGAATCAAGACCATTAACACCTCTCTTGGATACAGTAAATTTTCCAAGTGATTTAAGATCCTTTTCATCTCATGAACTAAAGCAATTAGCTGATGAATTACGGGAGTTTTTATTATATTCAGTAGGTATTTCAGGAGGTCATTTGGGAAGTGGTCTGGGTGTTATAGAGCTTACAATTGTTTTGCATTATCTTTTTAATACGCCTGAAGATAATCTAATCTGGGATGTTGGCCATCAGGCATATCCTCATAAAATTCTTACTGGTAGAAAAGAAAATATAGATAAAGTTAGACAAAAAGATGGTTTATCTCCATTCCCTGCTAGGACTGAAAGTGAATATGATGCATTTGGGGTTGGACATTCAAGCACTTCTCTTGGTGCAGCGCTTGGAATGGCTCTGGCTAACAAAGATTCCTTAAAAAATAAACATACTATTGCGGTAATTGGTGATGGAGCAATGACTGCTGGAATGGCTTTTGAGGCTCTGAGTCATGCTGGTCATGAAAAACCAAATTTACTCTTTATTCTTAATGATAATGACATGTCAATATCAGAAAATGTTGGTGGGCTCTCAAACTATTTTTCAAGAATTTGGGCATCTAAACTCTATAAAGGTATAAGAAAAAGTGGATCTAGTTTTCTTAAAAATCTTCCTCAGGCTCATCATCTTGCTAGAAAAGTTGAAACACAAATGAAGGCAATGGTTGCTCCTGGAATGATATTTGAAGAGCTTGGATTAAATTATATTGGTCCAATTGATGGGCATAATATTGATGAACTTTTAGAGGTTATAGGCAATCTAAAGGAATTTGAAGGCCCTCAATTTCTTCATATTATCACTAAAAAAGGTGCTGGACTTGATGCTGCCGAGGATGACAGAATTGGTTTTCATGCAATTACTAAAATAAAACCCAAGGATTCTAATAAAAGCAAAACACCCAAATATCAAGATATTTTTAGTGATTGGATTGTTGATAAAGCAAGGGTTGATGAAAAATTAATAGCTATAACTCCAGCTATGAGAGAAGGTTCTGGTTTAGTTAATTTTAGTAAAGAATTTCCTGAACGCTACTATGATGTAGCTATCGCTGAGCAACATGCTGTTACTCTTGCTGCTGGTTTTGCTTGCGAAGGTAAAAAGCCAGTAGTTGCTATATATTCAACTTTTCTACAAAGAGCTTATGATCAATTAATTCATGATGTAGCCTTACAAAATCTTGATGTCACTTTCGCCCTAGATAGAGCTGGGCTGGTAGGCGAAGATGGTCCAACTCATTCTGGAAATTATGATATAGCTTATTTAAGGTGTATTCCAAATATTCTTATAATGACTCCAGCTAATGAGTATGAGACAAGAATGATGCTAACTTCAGCATATGAGTATAAAGGCCCAGCATCGGTAAGATACCCTCGAGGGTCTGGTCCTAATGTTCAAGTAAACTCTGGGTTAGAAGTTCTTGAGATAGGTAAAGCAAATATGATTAGAGAGGGTTCGAGTAAAGTAATTTTTTTAAACTTTGGATCTTTGCTTCATGAGGCTATAGAAGTTTCTGAGAAATTAGATTTAACCTTAATCGACATGAGGTTTGTTAAACCTCTAGATAAAGATATTTTAAGAAAATATTTACCTAGTGCTGAGTTGTTTGTTTCTCTAGAAGACGGCTCTATTGCAGGAGGAGCAGGAAGCAGCGTTCAAGAGTTTTGTTCTGAAGAAAATATTCTTATTCAATCAAAATTACTGGGTATTCCAGATAAATTCATCGAACATGCCTCTAGAGATGAGATGATTGAAGAGGTTGGATTAACTGCTAGACAAATAGAAGAATCATTACGCCAATTGATAGAAGTGCTGCAATAATTCCAGCTACAATATCATCCAATACTATACCAAGGCCACCTTTCATATTTTTATCTATATATGATATTGGGAATGGTTTTAGAATATCAAATACTCTAAAAAGACAAAAAGCTAATAAAACAAATGTAATCCTCTCATCCTGAGTGTTATAAAAAATTGCAGGATATAAAGCAACCCACATTCCTGCCAGCTCATCAATTACTATAGACTTATGATCTTTTTCAATTAATTCATCTGAAGCTTTTTCACATATCCATATTGAAAAAATAATGACTGCAACTATAAGAATCTCAATTCTAGTAACGTAATGAGATAGAAAAATAAATAAGAAACATGCAATTAAGGAGCCCCATGTTCCTGGTGCAAATGGTAACTTGCCAACCCCTGCCAAAGTAGCAATAAAGTGAATAGGATTTTTAAGATCTGGAAAATTTTTCATTATTATTTAGAAGTGTTCGTATCCTTTAATATCGATATCATAACCTTTATTGGAAATTAACTTAATTTGTCTGTCACTTGTAACTTCGCCAATCTTAAAATAATTATTATCAAACTTATCTTTGGAAACAGTAAAGCATAAGTCATAGTCATCTCCAGAATTGATGTCATCTATGTTGGTTGTGATGGGGATATCATCTAGATATATAAGTGCTCCACATTCTGATGATTTAAGTATTTTACTGAGGTCAGCCAAAAGACCATCTGATGTATCTATACATGCTGAAGCAAAATTAACTATTGTTTTTCCTAGTTCAATTTTAGCAAGGGGTCTTAGGTAATCTGATAAATACTCAGAGTTATTATTGGCATTCTTCCAATCTTTTAAACCCCTTCTTGCTCTTCCAGTAGGACTGCTTATACAAATATAATCTCCTGGCTGAGCAGTATTTCTCATCAATACCTTTCCTGAATATGGAGTTCCATAAACAATTGCATTTAAATTTAATGGCCCTTTAGTTAAATCTCCTCCTATTAGGGATATCTTGAATTCGTTAGCTATATCTTCAACACCTTCAGCTAATTTTTTATACCAAGCATCTTCGGTTAAAGGGGAAGATACTGAAAGGCTAAAAGCTATCGGTCTACAGCCCATAGCAGCAATGTCACTTAATGCAACAGCAACAGCTCTGTATCCGATATCTTGGGGGGAAGCATTAGACGGAAAATGGATATCTACAACTGATGAATCAACAGATGTAATAATTGGGGAGCTTAAATCAAAAATGGCACAGTCATCGCCAGGGCCAATGATTATGCCATTTTCTTTATAATATTCAGCGCCTATATGCTGAAATAATTCAATCAGTTCAAATTCTGAAGACAAGAACTAGCTAGGGTATCTTTCGAATAACCCTGAAGCCCCCATGCCACCACCAATACACATAGTGACAACACCGAATTGCTTATCAGATCTTTGAAGTTCTCTAGTAATGTGACCGACACATCTGGCACCAGTCATTCCAAAAGGATGACCTATAGATATGGACCCACCATTCACATTTAATTTATCCATTGGAATGCCTAAAGTATCTCTGCAATAAACCACTTGAACTGCAAAAGCTTCATTTAGCTCCCATAGGTCAATATCACTTACAGATAATCCATTTTGCTTTAATAGCTTAGGTACTGAGAAAACTGGGCCTATACCCATCTCATCTGGCTCACATCCCATTGTCGTAAATCCTCTAAAATAAGCAACCGGTTTTAAACCTAACTCAAGAGCTTTTTCTTCAGACATAATTAATGAAACTCCTGCGCCATCTGATAATTGAGAGGAATTCCCTGCTGTTACTGAACCATTCTCTGCAAAAACAGGCTTTAATGAAGCAAGTCCTTCAAGAGTAGTTGTAGGTCTGTTACATTCATCTTTTCCTACAGTTACATCTACCTCTTTAGCTTCACCAGTTTCTTTATTCATTAGCATCATTTTAGTGTCCATAGGAACTATTTCATCATCAAAAATACCTGCTTCTTGAGCTGCAGCTGTTCTCATTTGGCTTTCTAAAGCGTACTCATCTTGAGCTTCTCTTGAAACATTGTATCTGTTGGCTACTGTTTCAGCAGTGACACCCATTGGATGATAAATGCCAGGATATTCTTCGGCTAATCTTGGATTTACAAAATTATCCATATTTTGTGCACCCATCATAGAAATTGTTTCTGCTCCGCCAGCAATAACAGCGTCATAACAACCAGCCATAACTTGAGATGCTGCCATTGAAATAGTTTGCATTCCTGATGAGCAATATCTGTTCACTGTGGTTCCACCTACAGTAATAGGTAGATTTGATAACACTGCAGCATTTCTGCCTAAGTTATGCCCTTGAGCTCCTTCTGGACTGCCACAACCCATAATCACATCTTCTACAACCGATGCAGGAAGATTAGGATTTCTCTCTAATAAAGAATTAATAATATGTGCAAGCATGTCATCAGGTCTGGTCATATTAAAACCACCCCTATGTGATTTAGCTAAACCTGTTCTTACGCTATCAACGATTACTGCATTTTTCATGATATCTCCAATAATTAAATTTTCCGTGCTATTTTAGACTATCCTCATCACGACTTAAAGCTTTATACCAGTTAGGAATAATATCGATATTGAGCTCTTTTGTTTTTTTAAGAATATATGGAATTGTAATAGGACTAAACGGAAGAACGACTAAAACTCCAAGACCTAAACTTTTAAAATTTTGTTTAAGCTGATTATTTGCATATTCAATATCATCTTCTGAAGCTTCACCTTCAATATAACTTATATAGATATCCAACATTTTTCTATTTTCTTCATTTTCTTCAAGAAAACTTTCTTGCAACCTCTGCAAATATAACTGGATTTTTTTTGAATTTAAAAACATCTTCTATCTATTGTATTACATGGTTAATTCAATATGATAGATTTTGATTATGATAAAAGCTGATAGAGCAAAATTAGTCTCAAATATCTTAAACGAGCACTACCCTGAAACCCCTGTTCCTTTGGATCATGAATCCGTATATACATTACTCATTGCAGTGTTGCTATCAGCTCAATGTACTGATGAGAGAGTAAATAAAGTAACTCCTGCTCTATTTGATGTTGCATCTTGTCCTGAGGATATGTCAAAAGTATCACAACAAAAAATTTATGAAATCATAAAGCCCTGTGGTCTTGGTCCAAAAAAATCGAGTGCTATTCTTGAACTTTCAAAAATATTAGTTAAGCAATTTTCTGGAGTAGTCCCTGAAGATATAAATGAATTAGAAAAATTACCAGGTGTAGGTCATAAGACTGCTTCTGTAGTTATCTCTCAAGGCTTTGGAATACCTGCTTTTCCAGTAGATACTCATATTCATAGACTAGCTCAAAGATGGGGGCTGACTAAGGGAAAAAATGTAGTTCATACCGAGAATGACCTTAAAAAATTATTTCTAAAAGATGACTGGAATAAATTACATCTACAAATAATTTTTTGGGGTAGAGAATTCTGTCAGGCTAGAGAGTGTTTTGGTATTAAATGTAAGATATGTATTGCATGTTTTCCAAAAAGAACCAAAGCTTTTGCCCACAAGAGACCTTAGTTCATTTAAAATATCTGTTCAAAATTTCTATTTGGAGAAAAAATGTTATCTAGAGGAGACTCTATTTTTAAGAATAATGATTCTATTGAACAATATGACACAGATCTATGGAATGCACTTGATAATGAAGCATCAAGACAAGAAGAGCACATAGAACTAATTGCATCGGAAAATTATGCAAGTAAAAGAATTCTTGAGGCTCAAGGATCCATTCTTACCAACAAATATGCTGAGGGGTATCCATCTAAAAGATATTATGGTGGTTGCGAATATGTTGATATAGCAGAAGATTTAGCAATATCCAGAGCTAAAGAGCTCTTCGATGCAGATTATGCAAATGTTCAGCCTCACTCAGGGTCTTCAGCAAATGCAGCTGCTTTTCTGGCCATGCTACAACCAAATGACAAGATTTTAGGAATGAGTTTAAATCATGGTGGACACTTAACCCATGGTGCTAAAGTTAATTTTTCAGGAAGAAATTATGAAGGTATTCAATATGGACTTCATCCTGAAACTCATGATATTGATTATGATCAAGTTAGGTCTTTAGCTCACGAGCATAAGCCTAAATTAATAATAGCTGGATTTTCTGCATTTTCTGGAATAATTGATTGGTCTATTTTTAGAGAAATTGCAGATGAAGTAGGTGCTTATTTTCTTGCAGATATGGCTCATGTTTCCGGCTTAGTTGCAGCAGGCTTATACCCCTCTCCAGTTCCTTATGCTGATGTTGTGACATCAACAACCCATAAAACACTTAGAGGCCCAAGATCAGGAATAATTTTGGCAAAAAGCAATCCTGAATTAGAGAAAAAGCTAAATTCAGCAGTATTTCCGGGCTCTCAAGGTGGTCCATTGATGCATGTCATAGCTGCCAAAGCTTTATGTTTTAAAGAGGCATTAGAGCCTGAATTTAAAGTATATAGTCAGCAAGTTTTAGATAATGCAAAAATTATGTGTGAAGTCATCCTATCAAGAGGCATAGATATAGTATCTGGTAAAACAGAAAATCATATAATTTTGATGGATCTTAGAAGTAAAGGAATTACAGGCAAGGATTCAGAGAAAGCATTGGGCCAAGCTAACATCACTGTTAATAAAAATACAGTTCCAAATGACCCTCAGTCTCCTTTTATAACGTCTGGGATTAGACTTGGAACTCCTGCTATCACTACCAGGGGATTTAAAGAAAAAGAAGTCTCCATAATAAGTAACTGGGTTTGTGATGCTGTCTTAAATAATGATGATGAAAAAATTCTTAATGAGATTAAAGCTAATGTCATAGAGTTGTGTAAAGACTATCCCGTATATAATATCTAACTATGTATTGTCCATTTTGCCAAGCCGAAGATACGAAAGTTGTTGATTCAAGGTTAGTTGCTGATGGATCTCAAACAAAAAGACGAAGATCTTGTGAGGTTTGCCAGTCAAGATTTACAACTTTCGAAACAGCTGATTTAGCGCTTCCAAGAGTTATTAAAAATAATGGTGAAAGACAGCCGTTTAATGGCTCTAAGCTTAAAAGAGGCATGTTGAGAGCTCTTGAAAAAAGACCTTTATCAACTGAAGAAATTGATACTGCGTTTGGAAAGGTTCTGAATGAGATTAGAACTAGTGGTGTAAGAGAAATTAAATCTTATGCGGTAGGCGAAATTATGATGAAAATTCTTAAAGACATAGATCAAGTAGCTTATGTTAGATTTGCATCTGTCTATAGAGATTTTCAAGATATCAAAGATTTTTCTGAGGAAATAAATTCATTGAGTGAATTATCTTCTGTTGAAAAGAAATCCAAGAAAGCAAAGACTGAAAAAAAATGAACTTCGAGAAGTATATGCTAAGAGCTATATCTCTTGCAGACACTTATAAATATACAGCAAAACCAAATCCGGTAGTTGGAGCTTTAATTCTTAAAGATGAAATAATTGTTTCTGAAGGAGCGCATGAAAGATTTGGAGAAAATCATGCCGAGATAAATGCTATTGAAGCTGCAAATAAACAATTGGGAGATAGTTTTGAGTCTTTTGCTGATTTAATATTAATTTGCACTTTAGAGCCATGTAATCATTCTGGTAAGACAGGTCCATGCACTAAAGCTATCATTGATTCAGGTATCAAGAAAGTTATTATTGGCAGCGAAGATCCCAATCCAATGGTTGCTGGAAAAGGAATAGATAAACTTATAGAAAATGGTATTAATGTTGAAGTTGGGCTTTGTAAGAATTTAGTTGAAAGACAAAATAAATTCTTTTTTTTTAAGCATAAAAATAACAGGCCTTATTTAACTGCAAAAATAGCTAGTTCTGCTGATTGGAAATCTCATAAAAAAGATGGAAGTAGTTCCTGGATAACTTGTGAAGAATCAAGGCAGGACGTTCAAAAAGTAAGAGCGGAATATGACGCCATTCTGACTGGAGGAAATACGGTTAAAGACGATAATCCTAGAATGAATGCAAGAGTTGATTTTGATCTAAATCAACCAAAAAAAATATTACTTTCAAATAAACATGATCTTAAAAAAACAAGGAATAATTTTTTTAAAGATGCTGAGGTTCAGGTCATAACAGAAACAGATCTTAAAAAGATAATATTAAGTTTTCAAGACTTAGAGTATTGCTCCATTCTTGTTGAGGCAGGACCAAAATTAGTAAATGCTTTTTTATTAAATAATCTTATTGATGAGTTGATTATTTATCAATCCCAGGATTTACTTGGCTTAGATGGAGTGGATTGGTTTAAAAAAGATAATGCTGTAGAAAATCTAGGTTTTAAACTAGAATCCTCTTATAAAATTAAGACAGATACAAAATATATATATAAAAAATGTTAAAAGATAATATTACTGAAATCATAGAAGACGTAAAGCAAGGAAAAATGGTAATCATTCTTGATGACGAAGAAAGAGAGAATGAGGGTGATTTGATATGTGCAGCTGACCTTGTGACTCCAGAAATAATTAATTTTATGGCATCTAAAGGCAAAGGGTTAATTTGTCTCCCTATGAGTGAGAACTTATGCAATAAATATGATCTGCAGATGATGACTCATAATAACAAAGCAGCAAATAGAACTGCATTTACTGTTTCAATTGAAGCTGCAGAAGGTATAACTACTGGGATATCGGCAGCAGATAGATCGCATACTATTAAAACTGCCGTAGATAAAAAGTCGAAGCCGTCTGATATTGTTCAGCCAGGCCATATATTTCCCTTAAAAGCTATGGATGGAGGAGTTTTAAGCAGAGCCGGACATACAGAAGCTGCTTGCGATCTTGCTAAGCTAGCTGGTCTGCAGTCTGCTGGGGTTATTTGCGAGATTATGAATGAAGATGGAACTATGGCAAGAAGAGATGATTTGATTAAGTTTGGAAAAGATCATGGAATAAAAGTTGGTACCATAGCTGATCTTATTGATTACAGGCTTTCATCAGACTCAACTGTTGAGGCAGTGCATGATAGAAAAATAAAAAATGAATTTGGTGAATTTAATCTTATTGTATGGAGAGATATGATTAATGATGAGTATCATTTCTCCCTAAGCAAAGGTGACTTAATAAAAGCAAAATCTCCCCTTGTTAGAGTTCAGACTCAAAGCATTCTGCAGGATACGCTTGGAATTGAAGAACTTGGTAAAAATTGGTCTATACGAAAATCTCTAGAAAGAATTGCTCAGGAAGATGCAGGTATTTTTGTTTTAATTAACCACAGAGATGCGAAAAGTTACTGGTTGAATATACTTGATAATAAAGAGGTAGAGCCAAAAAGAAATAGGCGAGTAATTGGAGTTGGTTCCCAAATATTAAGAGCATTAGGATTGAAGGAGATTACTGTCCTAGGAACACCCACAAAATACAATGCTGTTTCTGGCTTTAATATAGAAATTACGGGTTTTATAAATGAATAAAATTCTTATAGTTCATACCTCTTGGTATAAAGAGTATATTGATAAGATGCTTGATACTGCATCACATATAATAAATGAATCAAATTTTTCTATTAATTTTTTATGTGCTCCAGGAGCTATAGAGTTAGCTGCACTGGCTAAAAATAAAATACTAGTGGATAAACAAATTCCAGAACAAGTAAATAACTATGTTGGAGTTTTATTTTTAGGCATTGTAATTAGAGGTAGTACTTCACACTACGAATTGGTAACTAATGAGGCTTTTAGATCTATTGGCAGTTTGGCAATGGATTTTCCTGAAATCTCAGTTATTAATAATGTTATATGTGTAGAAAATCAGAGTCAATTAGAAGAAAGAATAGAAAAGAATACACAAAATAATACTAGAGCCTTGGTGGACTTAATTAATGAAAAATCTAGCTAAATTTAAAGTTGCTGTAAGAACTAGAGAATACCTAATTCAGGCTATCTTCCAATTACTTTTTAATAATGAGGATAAGGATAATATACTTCAGCAATTTGAAGATGAGCATGCAACTAAAAAAGTAGACTTTGAAAATTTTAATACAGTTTTAACAAATATAGATAAAACCAAAGAATCTCTTGCTTCAATACTACAAGATGATTTGGGATTAAAGAATTCTGAGGTGGAACTAGTTGATAGAGCAATACTTTATTATGGTATCTATGAAATTGATAATAAAGAACTTCCAAAAGAAGTCGTGATTGATGAATGTATTAGGCTATCAAGAAAATTCTCAAGCCCGGATTCATATAAATTTATTAATGTTTATCTAGATAAGTTTATTAAAATGAAGAAAGTTAAGAAAGATAAATAGTCTGCTCTCTTGAAGGTCCTGTTGAAATTATAGATGCAGAACATTCAATAAATGATTCAATAAATTTTATATAGCTTTTGGCATTATCTGGTAAATCATCAAACTTATTAATGCCTTCAGTTTTTGACATCCAGCCTGGAAAAGATTGAAAAACTGGCTCTCCTTTATCATCGTAAGCTACACAAACTTCTATAGCTTCAAAAGCATCAAGAACATCTAACTTGGTTAAACATAGATCGGTTACAGAATTCAAAAAAACTGTTTTCTTTAATGAAACTAGATCAAGCCATCCACATCTTCTAGGTCTTCCAGTTGTTGCACCAAATTCATGACCTCTTTCAGCAAGCATTTTTGCATTATCATCAAATAATTCAGTTAAAAAAGGTCCTTCTCCAACTCTTGTTGCATAAGCTTTTGAAATACCTACAATTTTGTCAATGAATTTTGGTCCAACTCCTATGCCAGTTGAAACTCCACCTGCAGTAGTGCTTGATGAGGTAACATATGGATAAGTCCCATGATCGATATCTAATAGTGAGCCTTGAGCCCCTTCAAATAAGATAGATTTTTTTTCTTTATTCCACTGATAAACCATATCCTGAACATCACTAGCATAATTGTCATATAAATATTTATAGCTATTTAACTCATCTAAAATATCATTAATATTAAAAGTATCAGCACCATATAAATTTTGAAGTACTTTATTATGATAGTTAACTAAAGTAGTAACTTTTTCTTTTAAAAGATCTTCATTTCCTAGATCTCCAAACCTGACCGCCCTTCTTGCAACTTTGTCTTCATAGGCAGGTCCTATTCCTCTTCCAGTAGTTCCTATAGATTCTTGCTTATCTCTAACTTTATCAATACCAATATGACTAGGAAGAATTAATGAGCAAGCATTGCTGATATGCATCCTATTATTAAAAGTAACATCAAGCTCTTCTAAGCCTTTTAGCTCTTTATCTAATGCCTCTAAAGACAAGACTACTCCATTACCTATGACGCATTGAACTTGGGGATGGAGAGCCCCTGATGGGCATAAATGAAGAACTGTTTGTTGGCCATTTACTTTAATGGTATGTCCAGCATTATGTCCACCCTGAAATCTACATACTGCATGAATTTTTTCACTTAAGGCATCAACAATCTTGCCTTTTCCTTCATCACCCCACTGCAAGCCAAGCACGAGAGTATTTAGTGACATGATTTAGGCCTTATTTTTGCTTAGGTTGATTTAAATATTTAAAGAAATCCGAGTCTGAGTCAATTAACATAACATCTGATTTATCTTGGAAGATCTCAGCATAAGCCGACGTGGTTCTTGTAAATTCATAAAATTCTTGATCTTGAGAAAAAGAATTTGCATAAATTCTTGTAGCTTCAGCATCGCCATCACCTTTAATCTCTTGAGCAGTTTTATCTGCCTCAGCTAAGATAACAATCTTATCTTTATCTGCTATAGCTCTTATTTCTCTAGAGATTTCTTTACCTTGAGATCTTAACTCTTCAGCTAAACGATTTCTTTGAGTTCTCATTCTTTCATAAACAGAATTACTTAGGTTAGATGGAAGATCAATCCGCTTGACTCTAAAGTCAATAATTTCAATTCCTAAGTCAGCAACTACATCGTTAAGACCTGATCGCATAGTATCCATTAATTCATCCCTTTCACCAGAAACAAGCTCTGTTACAGTTCTTTTACCAAACTGATTCTTTAATTCAAACTCTGTTCGTTGAGCTAGTAAGCTATTTAAACTATTAAAACTACCATTATTTGCTTGATAGAATTTTAGAACATCTGTAATTTTATATTTTACAAAAGAGTCTACTAATAGATACTTACTCTCGACAGTAAGAATTCTATCAGGCTCTTCATCTAAAGTTTGAAGTCTAGAGTCAAACTTCTTAACATTTTGGATTATTGGAACTTTAAAGTTTAAGCCTTTATCAACATTTGGTCTAATAGCTTCACCGAACTGAAAGACGATGGCATGCTCTTTATCATTAACAATAAAAACACTGTTAAGTGTAATTCCTAAAATTAATGCTGCTAATACTGTCATGGCTGTGGATCTATTCATTAGTCTTCCTCTCTCTTTTTATTTTGTTCCATAATTTTATCCAAAGGTAGGTATAGAAGATTATTTCCACCCTCTACATCGATCATAATTTTTGTTGAATTTGATAGTACTGACTGCCTTGAATCTATCCATAAACGGGCCCTAGTAACTTCTGGAGCTTTTTTATATTCTTCAAGCAACTTATTAAATCTTGCAACTTCACCTTCTGCATTTAATACCACTCTTTGTTTGTAACCCTCTGCTTCTTGAATTGTAGCTTGAGCTTGACCTCTTGCTTCAGGAACAATTGTTAAAGCATATCTTTCAGCTACGTTTTGGAGTTTTTCTTTATCCTCTCTAGCTGCAACAACATCATCAAATGCATCTTTAACAGCAGCTGGCGGATCAGTTTTTTCAATATTTATTTGCTGAACAATTAATCCTGTTTGGTATATATCAAGGTAGCTTTGTAATCTTTCTCCAACTCGTATTGCTATATTCTCTCTTTCAACTGTAAGCGTTTGATCAAGGGTATTATCGCCAACAACGTGTCTTAGAGCGCTTTCTGTAGCTTGTCTTAAACTTGCCTCTGGATCCTTAACATTTAAAACAAAGTCTTTAAGATTTGCAATTCTGTACTGTGCTGAAACCGTTACATCTACAATATTTTCATCTTTTGTAAGCATATTTGCAGACTGAGAATATCTTCTAGTAAGTGTTACATTTTCGATATATCTTTCATCAATACCTGCTAGCATAAAATTAAGACCTTCTTCAGCAGTTTCATGGTATTCCCCAAATCTTAAGACAACCGCCTGCTCGGATGAATCAAGCTGATAAACAGAAAGCGACCCATAAATAATTGCAAACGCAAAAAATCCATAACCAAACATTCTTTTGACAGGCATCTTGAAACCATCACCCGATGAAGAGCCATTTGACTTATTGTTATTGCCTCCGCCAAATAATGCAGAAAACTTCTTTATTAATTCATCGAAATCCGGAGCATCATTCTGATTATTGCCCCATGGATCTTTATTATTTTGATTATCCCAATTCACTTTTAAATTCCTATTTGTTTTTTAATATTATAAAGTCTATTTGGGTATTAAATTTAATAATTAAA
>CAYFJC010000014.1:0-25574 GCA_964343355.1 uncultured Gammaproteobacteria bacterium
CCAAGAGCATTAGGATGATCCTCTGAAAGAAATTGAGTTACATATTTACTAGGTATATGACCTTCAAAAATGTAACCATCTGCAGATACACCAGTATGACAAGATCTATATTGAGGTTTAATTCCTAACGCCTCTTTTATTTCCGCCAGATTTTTATGATTTTGAACATCGGTAATGAAGCCACTCTTTTCAATATGCTTTACCCATGCTTTACAGCAACCACATGTTGCAGTTTTATGAACTACTAACTTAGTTTCAGTATCAACAGTTTGATCAATAGTGTTAGTTGCAAATGCTGACATTGTTAATGAACAGATTGCTATGATTAGGTATTTTTTATTCATCTTTAATGCTTCCAATTAGTGTTCTATTTCCTTTAATTATCTAATACTAAACAATCAATTTTATTTTTACAAATCATAGTTTTAAACAGGTAATTTACCGGCAATAAATTTTGATTTACAAAGTGAAAAAAAAGGCGTAAATTTATTGGAAGCTTGATATTAAATAATATAAAAAGCATTTAAAAGTTATAAATTACGGGGGAGTAAATATGACAAATCCAAACCATCCTAGTGTTGATCAAAGTGATAGAGAAGTACCAATTAATCTGAGACAAAGTGGTCGAACGCCTGTTCAGATGTTGATTTCAACCCGAGTTAGAAAATCGCCTTTTTGGGCTCTATCTCATGAAGCTGGATGCTGGAGAGCTACTGTTTACAATCGTATTTATCATCCAAGAGGGTACATTAAGCCTGAAGATGGCGGAGCAATGGTTGAATATGAAGCTTTGGTTAATCGAGTCACTATGTGGAACGTTGCTGTTGAAAGACAGATAAGAGTTAAGGGACCAGATGCAGAGGCTTTTACCGATTATGTAATCACTCGTGATGCCACTAAAATTAAACCAGGTAATGGGAAGTATGCAATTTTATGTAACGACAAAGGGGGAGTTCTTAATGACCCTGTTTTGTTGAGATTGCAAGAAGATGAATTTTGGTTCTCTATCTCAGATAGCGATCTTTTACTTTGGCTTCAAGGAGTCAATGTCACTAAAAAATATGATGTTGTAATTGACGAAATTGATGTGTGCCCAGTCCAAATTCAAGGCCCTCTATCCGAAGACCTTATGGCCAAGTTGGCAGGTGAGGAACTAAGAGAGGTTCCTTATTATGGAATCATGGAAACCAAGATAGGAGGAGCAGATGTTGTAATCAGTCAAACCGGCTTTACTGGTGAGAAGGGTTATGAAATTTATGTTCGTGATGCTCATGAAAATGCTGAAAAAGTATGGAACGCAGTTCTTGAGGGAGGAGAAGAGTTTGGCTTAATGGTTATAGCTCCGGCTCATCATCGTCGAATAGCAGCTGGTATTTTATCCTGGGGTCAAGATTTAGATCATGAGACGTCTCCCTTTCAGGTTAATTTAAGCTATCAAGTACCTCGTAACAAAACAGCTGATTATATTGGCAAAGAAGAGCTTGAAAAACAGAGAGCTGTTATTGATGAAGGGAACTTCCCATTTAAAATGAAAATGGTTGGAATTACTTTAGGTGGAAAAGAAATAACAGACTATGCTCCTGATTTTTGGTTAGTAGCAGATCCTGATGGAAATGATATGGGTTATGTTACTTCTCCTTGGTGGTCTCCAGAATTAAATACAAATATTGCTCTTGCATGGGTGCCATTTACTTCATCAGAGGTTGGAACTAAATTATTGGTTAGATTGCCTGATGAATATTCTGAGACATCTGGAGTTCCAGTAGAAGCTAAAATTGTTGAAGTTCCATTTAGAGAGTCTGTTACTCCTAATAAACGAGAAGTTCAATCAGCAAAAGGACTAGACTTCGCTGAATAATAAATTTAGGTGAGGTTGAAGCCGGTGCATACAATTCATTAGTGGGAGGTTTAAGTCCTCCCAGATGCATCATTTATTAATCTAAATAATTATCTGTTAGAAGATTCAGTTTTAATCTTTCTTACCTGCTTTTTTATTATCGAAGTAACCTTTAACTGCAATGTAGGTTTGAATCAGATTGGCGATAACAAATGCTGGTAAATCAACTGCTAAAAAGATAAGTGCGCCACCAAATCTGCTAAGAGCAGTAAAAATATAACCATTTAAACGCTTTTCGTGTTTAACAGAACTAACTAGATATAAGCTATAAATACTTAATACTAAAATTACCCACTGCCCGTACTGTAAAAAATTTTCTATCATTACTTCATCTTAACAAAGCAGCAAACTCTATCAATGTATTTCATTTCTACCAATCCATATGGCATTATTAATATTCAACAAGGAGATGAATATGGAAAGATATGATAACTTTAAGGATTTCTATCCTTACTATCTTAGTGAGCATGACAATAAACATACAAAGCTTCTACATTTTATAGGTACTTCAATAGCTATATTTTTTTACGTTAGATTTTTTATGACTTTTGACTTTATATTCCTTCTATATTCCTTATTGTCTGGATACGGCTTTGCTTGGGTAGCTCATTTTTTTGTTGAGCATAACAAGCCAGCTACTTTTACATATCCCTTTTACAGTTTGCTAGGTGATCATGTTATGTACTTTGAGATCCTAAAAGGGAAACATAAAATTCTTTAAAATTCATTGGTTATAAAGGAGATACATCATCTTTGACCTAGCTATTATTGGAGCTGGCGTTGTTGGGTTATCTATTGCTAAATCTTGCAGTGAACTAGGGATGTCCGTTGTAGTTATCGAAAAAGAATCAAGAGCTGGTGAGGGAGTCTCATCTCGAAACTCTGGTGTCATTCATGCAGGAATGTACTACCCAAATAAATCGTTAAAAACACAATTTTGTATATCTGGTAATGACCTGCTTTATAAATATGCAGAACTTAAGAATATAAACCATAGAAAAATTGGTAAATATATTATTGCCACCCAAGAGCACGAATTAGATAAGTTAAAAAATATCTATGATCAAGGCATAACTAATGGTGTAAGTTTAAAACTTTGCTCAAAAGATGAAATAAAGTCTATATATCCTGATTTAAAGGTAGAAGGAGCAGTGCATTCTCCAGAGACAGGAATTATTGATGTTCCTGAATTGATTACTGCCTTAGAGGGAGATATTCAACATAACGAAGGAGTTGTTTCCTTTAATACCTCCTTTATTTCAGCTAAAAAATCTAAAAATGATTTTGATATTATTTGTAATGATGGAAATAATTTTAGTATTAATGCCAAAGTCTTAGTTAACTCCTCAGGGCTTCATTCAGATATCACCTCAAAAAAAATACAACCACTTGATCAAAAATATAATTCTCCTATTTATTATGCAAAAGGACATTATTTCAAATACTCTGGGCTCCATCCATTTCACTCGCTAGTATATCCTTTAGCTTCAGAATTTAGTTCTGGGTTGCATGTTGGTTTTGATATGGGTGGTCAAATAAGATTTGGTCCCGACGTCACATGGGTTGATGCTATAGATTTTTCTTTTGATGAGTCCCTAAAGGATCATTTTATAAATTCTATACATAATTATTGGCCTGAAATGGATCCAGATAAATTACAGCCTGACTATGTTGGAATAAGACCTAAATTACAAAACTCAAATGAAAAAATGAAAGATTTCTCTATTCTTGGATCACAAGATCATGGTGTAGATGGTTTAATTAATCTTCAAGGCATTGAAAGTCCCGGGGTCACAAGCTGTCTTGCAATAGGGCAATATATTGCTGAACTGGTGTAGTTTAATTTTTTAAATGTACGAGCAAGTCTTGCTTAAATTGATCCAATATTTCTTCTTCTATTAAATGCCGCATATTAGGAATAACTATTAATTTACTTCCTTGAATTAGTTTATGCATTCTATAAGCATTTTTAACTCCAATAACAGGATCATTTTGTCCATGGATAATAAGAGTGGGAGTTTTTATCGATTTAACTCTTGATATCCTGTCCTTTGAGGAAAGAATGGCTAAAAGCTGTCTAGCATAACCAAACCCATCAGCTTTATGTTTTGCTCGATTATAATTAGCAATAACGTCTTCACGAAATTCTGGAATGCTTAAGTCACGTCCAGCCATGCCAATTAGTGAGACCCATTTAAGTTCTCTTTGATACACATCCTCCATAGAAGCATTCTGCATTTTCGATCGATTCATCATGACTTGTTGAACTTCTTTTGAGGGGCCATTAAAAGGTCCCGGTACCGAAGCGGTGGAAGCAATTAATGTAAATGATTTAACTCTGTCAGGATAGATAGAGCAGATAATTTGACTAATCATACCTCCCATCGAGGTTCCTAGAATATGCGCCTTATCTATATTCAATTTATTCAATACGCTAATACCATCCTTGGACATATCATCAAGGTTATATTCAGATTTCATAGGTAAGCGAAAGTAATAACGTAGGTAATCTAGAGCGAAAGCAGGCTTCCCAAAGAATCTTGTAGATAAACCAGCATCTCTGTTGTCGTAGGTGATAGGTCTGTAATTGTTTTCAATTAAAAAATCAATTAAATGAGCAGGCCAGTGAACGAGTTGAGCACCAAGACCATGCACTAAAAGAATTGGCTCAGCCCCTTCAGGACCATAATCACGATAGGCAATTTTTACCCCATTTTCCTCTGCATAATCTTCTTGATAGTTCATAGCTATAGTCTTACATATTTTTCATATGCAACGTAGATGTTTTTGATATACATTATGTATAAAAATAATTACAAATAAATTATGAATACCAATATAGTCAGCAATAAAATTAGAGCAGCCTACGGGATAGGTGATTATGCAATTTGTCTGTATTGGAGCGGAGTTGGGATTTACCTTTTATATTTTTATACAGATGTTGTGGGTATTACTCCCTTAATGGCTGGTTGGATTTATGCTTTAGGGATTGCATGGGATGCTGTAACTGATCCTTTTATGGGATATATGGCTGAGCGAACTAGAACCAAGATGGGGAGTTATCGTCCATATATATTTTATGGTTCCATCCCTTTAGCTTTATCTTTTGTACTATTATTTTGGGTTCCAACATTTGAGGGAACATTTTTATTCTTATTTCTATTAGCTGTAAATTTAATTCATAGGACTTGTTTTACTATTGTAAGTGTTCCTTATTCATCACTTACTGCTCGGATTACAGATGATAGCGATGAAAGAACTAAGCTAACCACAGCTAGAATGCTAGCTGCTTCATTTGGAACTTTAACTATTTCAGCTTTAGGTTTTCCAATTGTTGAATGGTTTGGTGGTGGAGAGGAAGCACTTGGATTTATATTTCTTGGAATAATGGCAGGCTCAATAGCAGTTTTAATTTTAAGCATTACAGTATTTTTTGTTAAAGAAAGAAGTTTTGAATCTTCAGTAGCAGAACTACCTAGCTTTTCTAAAGTTTCTAAATCAGTAGCTAATAATTATCCTTTCTGGATAGTATTTACTTCGATCTTAATTTTAATTTCAACCTCAGTTATGTTTAATAACAACTTAATCTACTACGTCAAATACTCTTTAGATCTTCATGAATATCAGTATTTAATTTTAGGTGTTAGCAGTTTTGTTTCTTTAGCATCTATTCCTTTTTGGGCATTTACTGCTTTAAAGATTGGAAAGAGAAATTCATGGATGATTTCAATGAGTTTCTTGCTTGTAGGATTTTTAATCTTTTATTTTTACCCTATAACAGAACTAAATGAACTTTTATATATTCTAGCTTTTATAGGAATTGGCAATGGCGCAACAGGTGTTCTGTTTTGGTCAATGCTGCCTGATACCATCGAGTATGGAGAATGGAAATCTGGCATAAGAACAGAGTCCTCTTTATATGGCTTTATGACCTTTGCTCAAAAAGGGGCTATAGCTATAGCTGCACTTGTATTAGGCATAGCACTTACAAAAATTGGTTTTGAACCCAACCAAGTTCAAACTGAAGAGACACTTATTGGATTAAAGTTTTTAATGTCATGGATACCTCTTGCTGGTGTTTGTTTTAGTTTTGTATTGGTATATTTCTACCCAATTGATAAAGCTTTTCATGAAAAATTAATTCAAGATCTTCAAGAGAGAAGGCTTTTAAATGAATAAAGTTAAATGGGGAATTATTGGATCTGGAAATATAGCTAAGGCATTTGCTCACTCAATTAAATACTGTGAAAACTCAGATTTAGTAAGTATTTTTGGAAGAAATGAAGATACAGTTAGCCAATTCTCAACAAAATTTGCTATTAAACCCTATACAAATCTTGAGGATTTTATTTCTTCAAATGAAATAGATGCAGTCTATATAGCAACCCCACACAGCTCTCACTATACGTATTCATTAGAGGCAATAAAACATAACAAACACATACTTTGTGAAAAACCTTTAACGATGAATTACTTGGAAAGCATGACGCTATTAAATTTAGCAAAAGAAGCAAAAGTTTTTTTAATGGAGGCTTATATGTATAGAACCCATCCTCAAACTTTTAATATCTTGGACCACTTAGATCTTTTTAAAAATACTCAAGAAAAGATTTTTATTGAAAGCTCCTTTGGATTTTCAGCAGAGCTCCCAAAAGAGCATCGCTTAAGAAATCCATTACTAGGAGGTGGTGCAATTTTAGATGTTGGATGTTATCCATTATCAATGGCTAAATTAATAGCAGGCCACCTTCAAGGCATACCTTTTGCTGATCCTGAAAGCATTAAAGCGACCGGAAGATTAGATGAAACAGGTGTTGATCTTCAATCGAAAGCGCATTTAATATTCTCAGATGAAATTGAGGCAAATATTAGTTGCGCAATAGATGAGGAGTATTCAAATGATCTTAAGATCAAAAGTGGAAATCTGGAGTTAATTGTTGAGCAGCCTTGGCATTGCGGACAATTTCAAGATGGTAATTCATCTATCAAGATATTAGATTCAGGTAATCTGGTTAAAGAGATTCCATATCTAGATACAGTAGGTTTATTTACTAGAGAAATTGATCATGCATCTCATTGCATTCAAGAAGAGCAATTTGAATCAGTGCTTGTCTCTCATGCAGATACGCAAAGCAATATGCTTTGGCTGGATAAGTGGAGGCAAGAATTAGAAATTAAGTGCCCTTATGAATCTTTAGATAATTCACCAATACCAACATCTAAGTTTTACTTAATGCAAAAACCTCAATTTGAAAATACTGTAATTACAGGGATAGAAAAAAATGCTTCAAGGTTAGCTTTAGGTTGTGATAATCAGACCTCAAGTTTGCATGCTTTTACTATGTTTGATCATTTTTATGGAGCAGGGGGGAGAATATTTGATACGGCTTATATATACAATAATGGCAAGGGTGATAAGTATTTAGGTGATTGGATTAATTCAAGAAATCTAGAGAAAGATATTATTGTTATTGGAAAAGGTGCACATACACCTCAATGCGAGCCACAATTTATAAGACCACAAATTATAGAATCACTAGAACGTTTAAATATTCAAACTTTAGATATTTTTTGCCTTCATAGAGACAATCCAGATATACCAGTCTCTGAATTCATGGACGCCCTAGATGAAGTTAAGAGCGAAGGGTTGATAAATCTTATAGGGGCTTCTAATTGGCAACTAGAGCGCTTCTCAGAAGCTCGAGACTATGCGCAAGCAAATAACAAAGAGCCCTTTACAGCTTTAAGTAATAATTTTAGTTTAGCTGAAATGGTTGATCCTGTTTGGCCTGGCTGTGTTGGAGTTAATAACGAATATATTAATTATCTTATTCAGAATGAGGTCATGCTATTTCCTTGGTCAAGCCAAGCTAGAGGCTTCTTTATTAAGAAAAAAGAGATTACATCGAATGAGCATTTTTCAAATCCTTCTTTACAAGAGGAAATAAGAGTTTGGCATAATGAAAAAAACTTAAAAAGAAGAGCTAAATGTTTTGAAATAGCTGAACAAAAAAATCTTCAACCTATCCAAGTAGCGCTTGCATATGTAGTGCAAAAATCTTCTTTAATATTTCCTTTAATTGGACCTAGAACTATCTTTGAAACCAATAGCTCAATTGAGGCAGCTCAGATCAATTTAAGTGATCAAGAGATGAAAGATTTATCTATAGACTAATGGTTGCTTGAAGAAGAATATTTTCTGCTGAGGAGCCAATAAATATCTCATAAGATCCCGATCTTACTTCCCAACTTTTTTTCTCTATATTCCATGAAGAGAAATTTCTTGGATTTAAGCTAATTTCAACTTTAGATTTATCATTAGGATCAAGCATTATCTTGCTAAAACCTTGCAAAGTTTTCATAGGCTCAGCATCATCATCAGTTTTAAAACCAACATAACACTGTGCGGTTTCTGCTCCAGCTACCTGGCCAGTATTTTGAATTGAAAATTTACAAGACACGGTATTTTCTGCCTGAATATTAATTTCTAAATCAGTGTAATCAAACTTTGTATAAGAAAGACCATGCCCAAAAGGAAAGAGGGTTTGAATATTTTTCTTGTCATACCATCTGTAACCTACCAAAAGTTTTTCATCATAGTTCATCTGCAGGTCTTTACCTGGATATGAGCTAAATGCAGGAGTGTCTTCAATATTTTTAGGGAAAGAGGTTGGTAGTCTTCCTGAGGGATTAATTGCCCCAGTTACGATATCAACTAATGCATTGCCAAATTCTTGGCCTGCAAACCAAGTTTGAATAATAGCCTCAGCCTTATCAACCCATGGCATTTTTACTGGCGAACCTGTATTAAGCACAACTAAAGTATTTGGATTAACTTTTAATACCTCTTCAATTAAGTGATTTTGATTAACAGGTAAATTAAAATCACTTCTGTCATTACCTTCTGTTTCCCAATCAGAGTTTGTGCCAACAATTAAAATAACTTGATCTGACTCACTAGCAAGACTTAATGCTTCATCAAATAAGTTAACTCTATCAGGTGCCTGGCATCCAATATAAATTGCTGGGAAATTGCCTTCAAATTTATATCTAATTTCGATTTGATAGGTCTCGCCCTCAATAAGATCAATTTTGGCTTTCTTTGAATCTGAGCTAAATGAAAAGAATGCCTCTCCTGGTGTGGTTTCTGTCCAATTATCAATAAGCTCTTTACCGTCAATAAAAAATCGAGCTTTACCAATCCCAAATATTTCAAATTCATGTTGGCCAGAAATATCCGGTGTATATGCGCAGGAGAATCTCACAGAAATATCTGGTCTTTCTAATTTTGCAATGACATCTTTAGCAAAACCTTCGAATACCCAGAATTTATTACCTATTAAATGCTCTTGCATGATTAAATTTTTATCAAAGTCTGAGCCTTCAAAATACTCAACTAAAAAGCCTTCTTCATTGTCCATAAATTTTTCATTTACTCTTGGAAGATATTTATGAGTATGACAACCTTTTGCATAAGAGATATTTGTTTGCTCTCCTAGCTTATTTTGGAATGCCTCTAATGGGTGAGCTTGATAATGCGGTTTTAGACTTGCGCTTCCTCCTCCAATAATTTGAGCTTCCTTAGCATTAGGACCAATAATTGCTAGATTCTTAATATTTGATTTTAAGGGCAGCAAATCATTGTTTTTAAGTAGCACCATTCCGCCTGCTGCAGCTTTTTTAAGTAGCTTTCTATGCTCTTCTGTATTATGACTTTCCTCTGGCTTAATCTCAGGATTTTCAAATCTCTTTGAGAAGCTAGCAATATTTAAAATTCTTCTTACCTTGTCATTAATTAATTCTTCTTCAACTTTACCTTCAGTTACAGCTGCATATAATTTTTCACCCCAAGCGTGTCCTGGGCCTGGCATTTCAAGATCTAGTCCACCATTGGCATTCTCTTCGGTTTCCAGGGCAGCACCCCAGTCACTTACTACATATCCATCAAAACCCCATTCATCTTTTAAAATATCAATTAGAAGCTCTTTATGAGAACTGCAATAAATATTATTTAACTTGTTATAAGCGCTCATAACAACCTGAGCATTACCATCCTTAATACCCATTTCAAATGGCAGTAGATATATTTCTCTTAAGGTTTTCTCATCAATATTTGAACTAACTAGATGTCTCTCATATTCTGTATCATTACCGATGAAGTGCTTTAAGCATGCAGCTACGTCTTGTGACTGAACTCCTTGAACATATTCCGTAGCAATTTTTCCAGTTAAAAAAGGATCCTCTGAAAAACTTTCAAAATGCCTTCCTCCTAAGGGATGCCTATGAATATTAATAGTAGGCCCAAGCAGAACATCTACATCTTTAACTTTTGCTTCTTCACCAAGGGCAACACCTAGTTGATTAATTAGATCCATATCCCAAGTTGACCCAATTGATATAGCACAAGGGAAACAAGCTGAAGATTTTCCTGAGTTTGAGTCACCCCTTACACCATTTGGACCATCTGACATCTTAATGCTTGGAATACCAAGCCTATCAATTTTATTGGTATACCATGAATTGAAACCACTCATAAGAGAGATCTTTTCTCTTAAAGTTAGGTCTTGAAGAAGCTTATTTATATTGGACATGGATCAATATTAAATCCTTTAATGCATATCTTCAATTATTCAATTTTAAAAATAACTGTTAGCATATCGATGATGATTAAATTCCTAATAACTTTACTAATTTCACTGTCCATTTTCTTATCAGCCACACAAGAGCTTGATAGAATTATTATTCCTAAAACTTTAATTACTTTAGATGCCGCTAATGCTAATTCTGATGCTGTGATGATAAGAGGTTCTAGAATTTTTGCTGTCGGACAGCAGGAGGTTTTAATAAAAAATTTCCCTGATGCTGAAATAGATTATTCATTTGCAGACGATGTAATTATTCCAGGATTTATAGAGCACCACATTCATCCATTACTAGCAGCTATTACCATGAGTTCAGAAATAGTGGCTATCGATGACTGGGTACTTCCAAATAAAAAAAGTAATGGTGTAAGAGATAGACCGGGATATATAAAAAGATTAAAAGAATTAGAGAAAAATCTAGAGGGTGCAGATACTCCTTTAGTGAGTTGGGGCTTTCATCATTATTTTCATGGCAAATTGACTAGAGATGATTTAGATAAAATTTCTTCAGACAGACCTATTTTAATTATTCATCGGTCTTTCCATGAATTTATTATGAATTCAAAAGCATTAGATTTATTCGACATCAAGAAAGAAGACTTAAATAAACTAACTCCAGCAGAGAAAGAGTTAGCGAACTTTGAACAAGGTCATTTTTCTGAAAGGGGTCTGATAATGGTAATGCCAAAAATTATGCAATACCTTGGTTCCCCGCAAAGAATCATGAAAGGCTTTGCTGTAACTGAGCAATATATCCAGGAGCAGGGCGTTACTCTAATTGCAAATCCTGGAGCCATGTATAACAAAGATATACAGGGTATTAAGAATTATGTCTTAGGCGACTCAGATACTCCATTCAGATCATTATTTATTCCAAGTGCCTTATATATGCTTGAGCATTTTGAAATCTCCGATCTTCTTAAAGAAACGGAGGCTCTTCTTAAATGGGGTAATGGAAAGGTTCAATATCTTCCTAAGCAAATAAAACTTTTCACTGATGGAGCTATGTATTCTCAAAATATGGTTTTAAGAGAAGGTTACCTTGATGGGCATCAGGGGGTTTGGTTAATGGAAGCCGAAGTCTTTGATGAAGTTTTTGAACTTTACTGGGATGCTGGCTATCAAATTCATATTCATCAAAATGGTGATTCAGGCTTGGATAGAATCCTAGATACAGTAGAAAAGAACAATAAAAGAAATCCTCGATCAGACCATAGGACAACTATCGTGCATTTTGGTTATTCAGCTTCTGATCAAATAGATAGAATTAAGGAACTAGGACTTATAGTTAGTGCAAATCCATACTACGTAACTGTTTTATCTGATTTATATAGCAAAGTAGGTGTTGGCTATGAAAGATCTCAAGAGATGGTTCGACTAGGTGATGTTGCTAGAGCAAATATTCCTTTGTCTCTCCATTCAGATATGCCTATGGCACCAGCATCACCATTGGTGCTTATGCATGCGGCGGTGAATCGTATCAATTATGCCAATAAAGTTGCCGGTCCGAATCAGAGAATCTCTGCATTAAATGCATTGAAGGGTGTAACTTTAAACGCTGCTTATACAATTAATTTAGAAGAAGATTATGGGTCAGTGAGTGTTGGTAAATTTGCTAATTTTACCGTTCTATCTGATAACCCTTTGACGATAAATCCCTTAAAAATTAAAGACATTAAAGTTAAAGGCACTATTGTAGAAGGCAAAGTATTTCGTACTCCTTAAAACCTTAGAAGGTTTAGTCCTTTTAAGCCCCAAAACTTACTTTTTTAAATCGTCTTAAAATTTGCATTGTCGCGTATTAAACGCTAAATTCTCTATATAAGTTATCTATATAGTTACTGTTTAAAATATAACTAGGGATAATAACAATTAACAATTCATTATCGGGGGATATTATGAGTTTAGATTTTCATAAAAAATTATTAGGATTTTCTTTTCTAATTATTGGAGTATTTAGTTTTACACCTACTCTAGTAGCAGAAGAGGGAGTGCTTGAAGAAATTGTAGTTACATCACAAAGAACTGAAGAAAGTTTGCAGGATGTTCCTATTGCTGTAACAGCCTTAAGCGCAGAAATGCTAGAAGACCAACAAATTGAAGGCGGCTCAGATCTTCAGTTAGTTACTCCTAGTTTAAGTTTTCAAGGTGGAGATTCAAGTGGTGGAACCTTTAATATAAGAGGTATTACTAATTTAGCGGTATCTGCAACAGCTGAAAGTGGTGTAGAAATTCATGTTAATGATTTACCTGTCGGTGCATACACGATGCAAGATGGAGATTTTTATGATCTTGAGCGTGTTGAAGTACTAAGAGGTCCTCAAGGGACTCTTTATGGTAAAAACTCTGTAGGTGGAGCTATTAATATAATTACTGCTAAACCTGTAATGGGTGAAATGGCAGGAAGTATTAAAATTGAGAATGGTAGTTTTAATCTGAAAAAAATGAAAACTATGTTCAATTTACCTCTTGGCGAAAAAATGGCAATGAGAATTGCAACATCAACAACCACAAGAGATGGTGATATTAAAAATATTTATTCCAAATCAAAAGTAAGTCATGTTAATAATAGAGATAGCCAAGCATGGAGATTTTCTCTTGCATGGGATGTTAATGATAAAACTGATATAACTTTTATGCATGAAGCTTACGATGAAGACTCAATGCGTCATTATGTTAATAATACATACTGTCAAAGAGATCCGTCATTAGTAGTCGGTTGTACCCCTGGTGGTGAACTAGTTCATGAACTAACTCATCCAATGGCTACTTATGTTGAAAACTTAGCTGTCCTAACTGGAATATTAGACTTTACTCCTTTCACCGATATGTCTGGAGCACCTCAAGGTTTTTGGGAAGTTAATATAAGAGGAATGCCAAAGTACATTGTTGATTCAGATATTTCTATGTTAATCGTAAATCATGAGTTAAATGACAATTGGGATGCAACTTTTTCAGCTATGAGAAAAGACAGACTATACGACAGAACTGGTAGTTATGTTTCAGAGGAAATGGATAAATTGCGTTTTAAAGATAATCCATATTTTCCAGGTGGCTTTGTCCCGATGAGTGGCTATGGACCTGGTTGTAAGCTTGAAGATGGAACTCTAGGTGTATATGGTGGATGTATTACAGATACCATGAATTATCCAGATGGATTTGATAGACAATACAATCCAAAAATGGAACGAGAAGTATTTGAGGCGAGAATTCAATCTAACCTAGATGGAGATATGAATTATCTTCTTGGAGCTATACATACATCAGGTAGTAATCTAAGTGTTTATGATATTGCTGCTAACGGGCTAGATGCTTTAGCATTAGCTCCGCCTCCTATTCTAACGGGCGGAACTCCTCAAGGTTTTGTGCAGTTATATGCGCCTTTATATAGATCTAGTACTATTTCAGCTACAAGAAGTACAGCTATATTTGGAGAAGTTTATTATCAAGCTTCAGAACAAACTAGTTATACATTAGGTTTAAGACATACTCAGGATTATAAAGAGCAGTATGGCCGTTCTCCTTTCTTAAGTGTTGTTGGATTTGGTGGCATTGGTACTGGCTTTACAGCATTACCTGGTTCGGAAATACCTGCATTTGGTGCTTCTTGGTACGGCTCTGGAGCTGAAGGAGATCCTGAAGTTACTTTTGAAAATACTACAGGTAGATTTGTAGTTGATCATCAGCTTGATGACAATACTATGGTTTATGCAAGTATCGCTCAAGGCTTTAAAGGTGGTGGTTTTAATGGTGCTTTAGACCCAGCGTTATATCCTGATACTGCTCAAGTTTTTCCATCTACCGATCTATTAGCTTTTGAAGTTGGTATTAAAAAAGAAATTCCTGCCAAAGGAATGAGATTAAATGCTTCTGCTTATATGTACGATGCATCTGATTACCAAGTTACCAAAATAAAAAATAAAACAAGAGTTAATGAAGGTATTGATGTAATTATGAGTGGAGTAGAAGCTGAATTCTTATGGATTCCTCTTATGGCTCCTGAATGGAAAATTAATGCAAACATAAGTTATGAAACATCAGAAATTGCTGATGGAACTATGCTTTTAAATCCTGTAAATGCTGATCTTTGTCTAACATCTGGTTGTGGAGACTGGCATATGATGAAGGGCGCAGCTGATGCTGAAGTCTTTGTTGTAAGAAAAGATGTTGCAACTGCAATTTGGCAAACATGGTTAGCTGGTGGATGGGCACCTTTTGGTCTTCAGAATGGAATTCTAATTCCTGCTGAGTTCCATGGTGATAGACAATCTGGAGTTCCTACTCCAGTAAGTTTCCTTCAAACAGGAGTAGCAGCAGGTCATTTACCATCACTTGCTGTAAGACAGTATTATGAAATTATGGCTAGTATCGTCTGTGCCTCATTAGGTTGCAGCGCATCTGATGTTGTTATGGATGGAAGATTATCTGATATTAGCGGCAACTCTCTTACACATCCAGAATTAATGGCTAATATTGGAGTGCAATATACTTTAAGTACATCTCGATATAATGTTGATTTTAGGTTAGATGCATATCATCAAGGTGAAAGATCTACATCATTATTTAATCTTGCATGGGACAAAGTTGATCCATGGACTGAACTTAATGCTTTAATAGCTATAACTCCAAATGATGAGGATGCTAACTGGCGTATAAATATTTATGGTCAGAATATTACTGATGAAATTAATGTTATGAATGTTGGTGATGCTACTGCACCACTTGGTATGGCTAAGTCTATTTGGGCAAGACCTCAAGCCACTTATGGCATAAGTCTTTCTTATGACTTTTAATATTAAGTAAATATTTAAAAAGCCTCGCACTTGCGGGGCTTTTTTTTAGGGTAGAATTAAAAAATGAAATTATCTATAGGTATTCTATTAGCAGCATTTTCTATATGGTCAGGCTCTGCAGTAGCATCAATCTTAATTGGAATTATTTATTCTTTAACACTAGGCCTTTCAGAAGATTTTATTACTAAGTCAATAGGACCAAGATTTTTACAAATAGGTATAGTTATTTTAGGGTTATCAATATCTTTAACTAAAGCTTTTTCATTAAGTGGTACTTACCTGCCTTATATTTCCTTATTAGCTTTAACTACTTTTTTTCTAGGAATTTATATTGGTAAACTTATAGGCCTTGATAAAAAATTGACCTTACTTATTGCCTCAGGAGCTGCTATTTGCGGAGGAACTGCAATGGTAGCAATTGCCCCAATTATAAAAGCCAGACCTAAAGATTTATTAACAGCTATTACAATAATATTTTTACTAAACGCCCTAGCAATCATTATTTTTCCTTTTATAGGAACCTATTTAGGAATGTCTCAGGATCAGTTTGGCGCATGGACAGCTATGTCCATTCATGACACCAGCTCTGTAATAGGAGCTGCCATAGTCTATGGTGAAGAGGCAGTTGAAACTGCAGCTACTTTAAAACTAGGAAGAACGTTATGGCTTATTCCGCTTATTTTATTTTTATCTTATAAATACCAAGATCAATCATCAACCAAGTTTCAACTTCCTTTTTTTGTTCTATTTTTTATTCTAGCAATTGCAATTGGTTCATTTATTGAACTTAACTCTGAAACTTTGAGTTTTATAAAACTCATTAGCCAATCTTTCTTATTGCTTGGTTTATTTTGTATAGGCTCACAAATTGATAAAAAGGTTCTCAGTAATATTTCAGTAAAACCGCTTCAATTAGTATTAATTTTGTGGATTATTGTCATCCCATCATCATATTTGCTGATACAGGCTATTATTTAATTATCTAAAACAGATTTAATAATATTTTCAGTAACAGTATCTACATCAAGGGTTCCATCTATTGTTATATGGCACCATTTTTTATATAAGACCGACCTTTGATTAAAAACATCCTCTGGTGACTTTCCATTGGGTTCTGCAAAACCTCTATTTGAATAATCGCCAACTCTTTGCATGACCGAACTTATAGGTATATCTAGATAAATAACCATAGAATGATTATTTAAATAAGTCATAGCTTTATCGCTATAAACCGCACTACCTCCAGTTGCTAAAATTGTATTATTAAGAGAACAGCTCAAGATAACTTCTTCCTCTTTTAATCGAAGTTCTGCGTGTCCCTCAGAATCTAAGATATCTTGGATAGATTGATTATTTATTTTTTCTATTAAATGATCGCTGTCAATAAATTCAAGGCTTAGCTGGGCAGCAAGTAATTTAGCTATGGTTGTTTTACCTGCTCCAGGCATACCTATTAGTGAGATATTTATTTTCTTTTTATTCAAAACTATGCTTCCCAGGATCTAGATATACCTAAACATAAAACTTTCATATATTGTCTCCAATCTATTTACCTAACCATTAGATAATATACCAACAAAGATGTAAAATTTTGCTCGTGACTATAATTTTAGGCTATCTCTACTTTTTTTTAGCTATATTGCAACTCTTGCTTTTAAGTTTTAATTACAGTTTTTCAAATTGGATAGCATTACCTAAGAATAAAAATATTTATCTTCAGTCTGAGCTCTTTTTTGTTTTTATTAATGGCTACGTCATATTAAATAGCTCACCAATTAACTGGATTGTAGGAATTATTATGCTGGGCCATACATACGGAGCCTATACTTTATTATTCAACTCTAAGGAGTTTTATGCTTCATTAGATGAGCTTAAAGCAATGACATCATATGAAAATATTCTTGATCTTATATCAATTCCAACTCTAGCTATAATAGGCTTTATTATTATTTATTCCTCTTCCCTTACCGGAGCAATATAAAGCTCATGAGTTCATTTAATATTTTCTCAATAACTTGGATTGCTATTGCTGTAGTTATCTTCTTTTCCCTCTTTTTTGTAGTAGCTCCATATGGGAGGCATATTAAAGATGGTTGGGGTCCTAAAGTATCTGCAAGATTCGGCTGGGTCTTTATGGAATCTCCATGTGTATTCTTAATGCTTATATTGGCTGCAGGTGCCTGGGAATCATTAAACCTAGTCCAAGTTATCTTTTTAGCTCTCTGGCTTACACACTATGTGCATAGAACCTTTATTTGGCCTTATAGAGTCGACATGACAGGCAAAGAGATGCCTTTAACTATCGCTTTATCAGCTTTCTTCTTTAATATTGTGAATGTTTCAATCCAAGGTTATTGGATATTTTATTTTGCTAGCTATTCTTTAGATTGGCTAGGGTCGCCAGCATTTATTATTGGAATCTGTATTTTCATCTCCGGGCTTTATATAAATATACGCTCAGATTATATTTTAATTAATCTAAGAAAAGAAAAAGGCCCTGGTTACCATATTGCAAATAACTTTTTATTTAAGCGCATTTCATCACCTAATTATTTTGGTGAATTGTTAGAATGGATGGGCTGGGCTATTCTTACTTTTAGCCTTTCAGGATTTATATTTTTCTTATGGACTTTCGCTAATCTATTTCCAAGAGCTATGGCTAATCATAAATGGTACAAAAACGAGTTTAAAGAATACCCCGAATCCAGAAAGGCAATCCTGCCTTGGATCATTTGAAGCTAATTTCAAAAAAAGTTTTTTACAAGCAAAAGCTTAGAGACTAAGCTCTATTCTTTTTTATCTTTCTTACTTTTCTATAAAGATTTTCTTTGTGTTCTAAAACAATCTTTTTAATTGATTTTCGCTTTTTGCTGGCTTGTTCTGAGTTTGCCAAACGTTCTGCTTTATTGATTCATCTCTCCTTAAACATTAAAAATTAATGCCTACCTAAATATAATAGCAAAAAATTCGATAAAGGTTCTACAATGAAAGCAATATATGATTGAAGTCCCAGTATCAACACCTCAAAAAGCAATTATTGTGCAAATAGAAGTCACTTCTTTACAAAAAGATCAGTCTGCTATTAATGCTTTTACTGAATTCAAGGATTTATCAAGATCCTCAGGAGTTGAGATCTTAGGTGAAATATCAGGCAAGCAGGATGTACCGCTAGCTAGCCATTTTTTAAAAAAGGGCAAGATAGAGGAGATCAAGAGATTTGTTGAGGAGACTTGTGCTGAAATTGTTATCTTTAATCATACACTTTCTCCTTCACAAGAAAGAAATCTTGAAAATGAATTCAATGTAAGGGTTGTCGATAGAACTGGACTTATTTTGGATATTTTTGCTTCAAGAGCTTCAACTCACATAGGTAAACTACAAGTTGAATTAGCTCAGCTAACTCATCTATCAACTAGATTGATTAGGGCATGGACTCACTTAGAGAGACAAAAAGGTGGCATTGGACTTCGCGGCCCAGGTGAGACTCAGCTAGAGACCGATAAAAGGCTAATCAATAATAGAATTAAAACCATTAAAGCCAGATTAGATAAAAGTCACAAGCAAAAGAAAATAAATCAGTATTCACGAATGAAGAGTCGCAATAAGCTTGTAGCTCTAGTTGGATATACCAATGCTGGCAAGACAACATTATTTAATAGACTCACAGACAATGAGCAATATGCTGCAGATAAATTATTTGCAACACTAGACTCCGTAACTAGAAAGAATATAGATCCAGAGCTAAGCTCTATATTATTTTCAGATACAGTTGGTTTTATTTCAGACCTACCAACTCATTTAATAGAATCTTTTAAAGGGACATTAGACGAGCTTAAGTCAGCTGATTTATTGCTTCATGTAGTAGATATTTCAGATCCTGATTACAGATTTAAAGTTTCCCAGGTTGATATCTTGCTTGAGGAACTGGGTATTTCTAAAATCCCTCAAATTCGCATCAATAATAAAAGTGATATTAAAGGTTATGATGATTATGAATCAAGATCAGATATTGAATCAAGACAGATATGGATTTCTGCAGAAAAAAATAAAGGATTGGATCAATTAAGAGAATCTATAAGCAATACATTATTTGAAGGAATATATAGAGGCTGGATTTCTCTTGATGCAAAATTAGGAAATATTAGATCAAAACTTTATAGCATGGGCTGTATTCTTGAAGAAAAAATAACTGATATCGGCACAATGTATATATCTATTAATATAGGAAATGACGAATTAAAAAGGTTTACTGATATGGAAGGCTTTAATCTAATAGATGAAGATGATCCATTTATACAATAAAACAAATTGCCTAGTTCCCATTTTTTAAATAAACTAATTATATGAATAGCTTAAATAAAACATTAGACGCAATTGCAAAACCTTTTCTTGGGATAACCCCTTGGTTATTAAGACTTTCTTTAGGAGTTAGTTTTTTTCTTCATGGTTACGGTAAATTGCCTTTGCCTCCACAAAACCTCGTTAAGTGGTTTGAGAGTGGAGGAATGCCAGCTCCTGATGTAGTAGCTTCAGCTGTTTCAATAGGTGAAATGTCAGCTGGACTAGGAATTATCTTAGGTGGCTTCTTTGCTAATAATCTAGGCAATCTCATTACCAGGCTTTCGGGCGGGGCGGTGGTTGTAATTATGATAGGTGCTTTTTATTTAGGACATCCTGAATGGTTTATAACTCCTAAATTATTTAAATCAGAACAAATTTTCTTATTTACCTTAGGTCTATATTTTGCAATAAGAGGAAACTCCAAAGCTTAAAAGGTCTATTAGGTTATATATTCTCTTAATATATAGCTCTTAAATAAATACATATAAATACTTGTAAATCTAAATGATAATGATTATCATTCCCGAATCTAACCAAACATACATGGAGTCTTGTTTATGAGTATTAATATAAAAGTCTTAAATTCGTTTGCTTTCTTGGCATTATTTAGCTTAAGTGCATATGCTGAAATGGAAATGAATACAGTTGAAACCGTTACTATAGTAGGTTCACAGGAAGATGTAGCAGGTTCTGCAACAGTTCTTTCTAATGAGGATCTAGCCAAAATGGTTGACACTGATATACACAAAATTTTATCAGCTGTTCCTGGAGTTTATGTTAGAACTGAAGATGGATATGGTCTTAGACCAAATATATCTATTCGAGGAACTGCTCCTGATAGATCTGGAAAAATTACTTTAATGGAAGATGGGGTGCTTATTGCTCCAGCTCCATATACATCTGCATCAGCATACTATTTCCCAACTACTGGAAGAATAAATGCTGTTGAAGTTCTTAAAGGGCCTGCAGCAATTACTCAAGGACCATCTACTATTGGTGGAGCTATTAATATGATTAGTACTCCAATTCCAGAGGCTAATGGCGGTTTTGTTACTCAAGAATTAGGAAGTGATGGACTTTCAAGAACACATGCTACTTATGGAGTTAATAATGGAACTCTTTCAGGTTTAGTAGAAATTCATGAAAATTCAGCTGATGGATTTGATTCAATTATGAATGTAGGTGGCGATACTGGTTTTGATAAATCTGATTTTCTTGCAAAATTAAGATATACATCAGGCGTTCACGAGCTTACTTTTAAAATGTTAGATATAGATGAAACGTCTAATCAAACTTATGTTGGTTTAACTCAATCAAGCTTTGAAAATAGCCCTAGAAAAAGATATGGCATGAGTGCTTATGACGTTATGAATAATGATGGCGAGCAAACTTCTTTTGCTTACGTTGGTAATTTTGAAGCATTTACTTTAACCGCAACTACGTGGAGTAATGACTACCACAGAGATTGGTTTAAAGTTGATAAAGCTAATAGCACTAAAGCACATGGTGTGGAAGATGGTATTGATGAAGTTATCGCTGCTGCAAATGGCGGAGATGCTAATGCTCAAGCTATTCTTGATGGTAACTTAGCTGTAACTGTTAAGTTAAAGCATAACAATAGATTCTATACAAATGAAGGCATGCAATTTAATCTTTCAAAAGAAATTGGTAACAATGCTGTAACTTTTGGTTATAGAGATATGGAAGATTCTGAAAGCAGACTTCAAAGTTATGAGTGTACTGATCAAGCAGTAGGTGGAAGCCTTTCCGCTCTAGTTTCATGCTCAACTGGCTTTACAGGAAGCAATAATAGATTAAGAACTACAACTGCAACATCATGGTTCATTCAAGATACTATTACTATGGGTGCTTTAGCAGTTACTGTTGGCTATAGATCTGAAGAATTTGATAAAGTTGAATTGAGATGGGATGACGGTGTTCCAACAAGAACTATGCTAAATTCAAGCTATCCTAAGAACTCTTCTGGTGACTATACAACTTCAGGAGTTGGAGCTACATACGACCTTAATGACAATCTAAAACTAGTTGCAGGTTTCCATCAAGGTATGTCACCTGTGTTTGGTGGAGATGCTGAGCAAGCTGACAATATGGAGCTTGGGTTTAGATACAACAAAGATGTAACAGCATTAGAAGTAATGTATTTTGCCAGTGATTACGCAAACCTAGTCGGAGAATGTAAAAATTCTAGCGGCGGAGACTGTGAAGCTGGTGATACTTTTAGCGGCGGAGAAGTTGATGTATCAGGTTTTGAAGTAACAGCTTCAACTGTTGTTGATGGTCCTGATAGTATTTCATATCCAATGGCATTAACTTATGCAAGAACTTCATCTGAATTCCAATCAAGTTTTGATTCAGATTACTTTGGAACTGTTGCTTCGGGCGATGACGTACCTTACCTTCCTGCATCTCAATTAGCAGCTGTAGTAGGTTTTGTTACAGATACTGGCTTAAGCGGAGACATGAGACTTGTTAAGTATGGAAGTACTTGTTCAACTGCTCAGTGTGGTGAATTTGAAAATATAGAATCATATACATTTCTTGATTTAAGTCTTAGACAAAAATTAAGTGAAAGTATGACTTTATACACTGTTGTTGAAAATATAAATGACGATGTAGATATAGTATCGAGAGCACCAAAAAATGGAGCAAGATCGCAAAAACCTAAATCTATAAAAGTTGGTTTTACTTACAACTTCTAGTAAATAATTTAAGAGAGAGCTATTTTTAATTAAGTAGCTCTCTTTTTTTATGTCTTAGATAAAAGACCTTTAATTAACTAAGTATTTTGTCGGTTATATAGGGTTACAAGTTAATCTTTAATACAGTACAATTACCGACTCATTCGTGGGGCTATAGCTCAGCTGGGAGAGCACCTGCTTTGCAAGCAGGGGGTCCGCGGTTCGATCCCGCGTAGCTCCACCACTTATCAAATCTGAAATTTTATAGAAAGATAAGTTTGTTATAGTACAGTTATGACAAAACCTAAAGATACAAAAACCCCAGTAATAGAAAAAGCCTACAAAAATTTAGATTTTTTGACCAGCAAGGATGCTCGCCCTCTAAGAATTTTATCTGAATACCTTTACCCAAAATCACAACTTGAAGAGCAAAAGGTTGAAGATACCATAGTGATTTTTGGATCAGCAAGAGCGCCATCTCCTGAAGATCTAGGTGGAGAAGAAAGACTCAGTAAAAACACTAAATTAGCTGAGTACTACAATGCCACAAGAGAGCTCTCAAAAAAATTGACAGAATGGTCTCTTAATTTGGAAGGTCAGTATCAAAAATATGTTGTTTGTTCAGGCGGAGGTCCAGGTATCATGATCGCAGCGAACAGAGGTGCATGTGATGCTGGAGGCAAAAGTATGGCGCTTAGGATTTCTCTACCCTTTGAAAATATTCCAAATCCATATGTGACACCAGAGTTAGATTTTGAATTCCATTATTTTTTTACAAGAAAATTTTGGTTCACCTATCCAGCAAAAGCCCTGGTAATTATGCCTGGCGGCTTTGGAACCATGGACGAATTTTTCGAAATTCTCACACTTATTCAGACTAAAAAAATTACAAAAAATCTACCCATAGTACTTTTTGGAAAAGAGTTCTGGAGCAAGTTAATTAATTTTGAAACCTTGGTTGAATTTGGAACAATAGACAGAAAAGACTTGGATCTATTTTTTGTTACCAGCAGTGTGGACGATGCTTTTAATCACATTACATCTAGACTCCATCCAGAATAATCAAGACAAGAACGAGCTGCGGAGACAATTTTTGTAGGAGGTGTTAGGCTTTCTTCATCCTCTAACTTGAGCTAATTGCTTGGAGAAGGGGACTAATTGGTTCTATTCTTAAAACAGCAGCCTCACCATTTTTTTTAATGCACTAACCAATAGGTAAAAAATTAATAATATAGTTTTTACTCTAAAGATCAGAGTATGTTTTATTATTTATTGGTGCGAGTCTTGTAACTCAGCTTGATGGAGAAATATTATTGTACATTAGCAATGTCGCTTAATATTCTCTTCTTCTTAAATTTATTAAAATATTCAAATAGCAGATAAAACCAAAATCCATTAATTATGGGTTCTACAAATGCATCAATAACTGCAAGATTTAAAGGCGCACCTGTTAGTAATCTATTGCATGTCATAGCAATAAGAATGTGACCAATCGTATAGAGAAATGCTAATAAAAAACCAATCTGATCAACACTTATAAATGTTAGATTACTTGATTCAATTTTGTTAACCAATGTTTTCTTTAGATAAACTAAGAGAAAATAGAACCAAAATCCATTAATTATGGGTTCTACAAATGCATCCGCTACAGCCATATCAAGAGATGCGCCGGTAATGATTCTATTGCATGCCATAGCAACAAGAATATGACCTATGGTATAAATTATAGATAGATAAAGATTCTCATATTTGAAAATTTTTACATCATCATATTGCAAGTTATTTTTCATAAAACGAATGTAGCAATGGCTACGGATGATGTCAAGGGTATAATTTATTTTTATAGAATAATTTAAAAAAATGGGGAGGAAACCAGTGAAAGACAAAATTAAAGCACGTTCGGTTCCTTTTTCACAAACCCGTTCACGTCATGCCAGTGAGACCGCTGAAGACTATGTTGAAGCTGTTATGGAGTTGATTGAGGAGCAAGGTGAGTGCAGAGTGCTTGATCTAGCACGATATTTTAATGTTAGCCATGTTACTGTTTCTCGAATAGTTAAACGACTGCAAGATGAAAATCTTTTACATTCCAAGCCTTATAAACCAGTAGAACTTACAGCTAAGGGCTCTAAACTTGCAAAACGAGTTAAGGGGCGTCATGAAGTTGTTTTAGCCTTTTTAATCAAGCTAGGCGTTGATAAGGCTAATGCCGAAATAGACAGTGAGGGTATTGAGCATCATGTAGGCTCACAAACGCTCGCTGCGATGAAAAGATTTTTAAAATAATTTAAATACAACCCTACCAATGACCGCATCTAATTCATGCGTCATATCATATAAGGGAGAATGATAAGATTGATTGTCACCTAATATTTTTAAAGAATCTCCTGATATAGACTGAACTCTTTTTACTACTTTTCCAAGATCATTAGTTTCTAAAACAATTACATCATTCACATTAATATTTTTTGTTTTTAAACAAACAACGTAATCATTTGGTTTATAGGCTGGAAGCATACTGACACCAGCTACTTTAAAAAGTCTAAGCAGATTTAAGTACCGGCACAACCATTGCAAGATTAGGTGCGTAGGGTGAAATCTTCGTTTCAGTTTCAACTTCTTTAGTAGACCAAAACATTTCAGCAAAATCATTAATCTTTGCAAGCAAACTAAGACCGTCCTCTCTATGCAAACCTTGCTTACATTTAGACCCATCCATCATGATTGAATGAACTAAATCATGCACACCAGGATGTTTCTCTATTTGAGGAGCTTTAAAGTAATCACCCCAAATAATAGCAATTTCATTCTTGGCTATTATTGAATGTTCTTCTTTTTGCTGAACAAGCCTTGTAAATTTTGCTAAATTATCTTTATCACAACAAGCCGAATCTGGCATTTCATTAATCAGGTCTATAAACCTAATAACACTTAATGCAGCATATTGAGCTGCGCCTGGATCATATACACCACAAGGTATATCACAATGAGCACTTACTTCTTCAATTTTAAACATATTATTTCCCCTTCTTAATTAAAAGTAATTTTTTTAAAAAATACATTGGCACTGCTATCAGCATAGCTAAGATTAGTCCATTCACTAAAGTAGATTCAGTATGAATATGAAGACCATATCCGTCATGAGCACTTAAATTTAGTGATGCAAGAGCACAAAATATTATTGATGTTAGTTTTTTCAAGA
>CAYFJC010000015.1:0-24141 GCA_964343355.1 uncultured Gammaproteobacteria bacterium
AATTTAAAACTCTTGATTCGCTTTTACTACCAGATGCGTGGCTTGGGGTAATGACTACTTTTTTAACGGAAGACAAACTATTTGAAAATTGGTATTACAGAAGAGATCCAACCCATGTTGTTTTTTATTCACAAAAGACTTTTGAGGTAATTGCAGAACAGAATAATTGGCAGCTAGAAATTCCAGCAAAGGATATAGCTTTATTTTGTAAGAATTGAGACACATAATAGACTTACAAAAAATAGGAGATATAAATGTTTAGTCACGTAATGCTTGGAGCGAATGATATTGAAGAATCTAGAATATTTTATGATAAAACTATGCCGGCACTTGGTGCCCAGGCAGGCAAGCTATCAATGAATCACGATGGTCATACCAGATATGTGTATTTTGTTAATAGGGATAATAGTTTCTTAATTTCACAGCCCATTAATGGCGAGGTAGCAACGCATGGAAATGGTAGCACTATAGGTTTTAATGCATCTAGTACAGAAATGATTGATGCATGGCATGCAGCAGGAATTGCAGCAGGCTCTAAAACGCCTGAATTGTGTGACGCCCCTGGAATTAGAGAGGGCGGCGGTGTTCAGCTATACCTAGCCTATTTGGTTGATCCATCTGGCAATAAAATATGTGCTATGCATAGAATTCCTAAATGATTTCTCAAATATTTAAAAAATTAACCAAGAATAAATCAGTATTTTTAACTCTTGTTTTCACTTGCTTGGTATTTATACCTAAAGCTTCAGCTGAAGAATCAAATCTAACTCTTAATATTTTAAATTTAGATAAACCAGGAGTTCTACGTTTAACCATATGCAAAAATGCAGCAGGATTTGAGAGTTCAGTTGAAAACGAGTCCGAAGAAGAGTCATGCTTTAATGATGCGGGTGAAATAGACCAAAATTTAAAAGGTATAGACGGAATGTTGCCGCATGGTGAATATGCTATAGCAGTCTTTGTTGATTTGAATGGGAATGGAAAAATGGATAAAAACTTTCTTGGAATCCCAAAAGAACAATATGGATTTTCTAATAATGTTATGGGAAAGATGGCAGCTCCATCTTTTGAACAGGCTAAGTTTGAAGTGAAGGGGCCCACTATTCACAACATAATACTCAAAACAGGAATTCCTAAATAAGATTAAAACTTAATACTAGAAGTGCTCTGGTATTTTTCCCATAAAGTCTTTGTAGTATTTTTTTAGATATTCAATATCTCTTTGATTGTCTCCCGTTGGGTAGAAGAGTTCTCTAAAGCTAATTTCTTTAGAAGGATAATCTATAGCAACTAAAAGGATTGGACATTCCATTGATTGCGCCATTCTTAGAAATCCAGATTTCCATTTTTCAGCTTTTTTTCTAGTACCTTCTGGAGAAAGGCCTATAAGAATACCCCCCTCACGATTAGCAATATCTAGAACATCGTTAATAATATTTTTAGAATCATTTCGGTTGACAGGAATACCACCTAAACTTTTTAATAAACGAGTAACACCTTTTTTAAATAAAGAATGTTTGCCAAGCCAATAAATTTTCATCTTTAAGCTAAGCACCATCGCCATGCCATAAACAAAATCCCAGTTAGAAGTATGAGGCGCAAGAATAACTAAAAGCTTCTTCATATCAGGTATTTGTCCAGTGACTTTCCAGCCTGTAACTGAAAGCAGGCAAGTGCCGACATAAGATAGCAATCTATTTCTTTGCGCCAAAAAGCGCTCAGGAATATTGACCAATGGTGTAGATTTTCTATTGCTCAATGAAGCCCCTTAACTATATTGAATGAGCTTATTTTAACGTGATTAAAAAAAAATGATATCTTCAGGACTAATTAACTATTTTGACTATAATTTATATCTAGTATGAAATTATTAAAAGCTGATAACTATCAAACCTGGTTCATTGAAGAAAAAGGGAAGGCTATCTTAATAGATCCCTGGTTAAACAAACAACTGCAACCAGATAACTCAGTCTTTATTCAAAGGAAAAGAGACCAGGCGAGCCTTTTAACTGATGAGGATTATCAAAAAGTCGAAGCAATTATTATTACAGCGCCCTTTGAAGATCATTTACATATAGATTCCATTAAGTTTTTTTCTAAAAGTGTTGAGATATACACAACAAAATTTATTAAAAGAATTTTAGTCAAAGCAGAAGTTAAAAATCCCATCCATATTTTGGATAAAGAGGGAGTAGATATCTGTTCAGTAAACTTTAAAGCCTTGCCCACCGGCTTTCCTTATCACCCAGCAACTTTTGCTTTGCTAATAGAAGACAGCAAAGGCAATACAATATTTCATGAAGGGCACATAGCAAGATTTAAATATTTAATTACAAATAATATTAAAGCTGACATAGCTATTCTTACAGCTGAAGAGGTTAAGCTCTTTGGGTTCCTAAGATTGGGGATGGATTACAAAAGGACATTGCGAGCATGTAATATTCTTGGCGCTAAAGAATTATTTATCACTGGCTCGAATCCTGAAAAAACCACAGGCTTTATTAGTAAATTCCTTTTAATAAAACCCTTAGAACAAGAAAAAATTCAATCACAAATAAACCTACATTATCATGCGGGTGAATTTGTTAATTTAGATTAGCCTAATAAATGAATTCCCAAATCTACCATTAAATAAATATTGGTAAATAGGCCTATTACCCAAAAGATACTTCTAAGACTTGGATTTTTATCAGTTGCTACTCTGTAATAAATTACCATATGAATAATTCTAACTACAGCATAAATCCAGACCACGACTGATAATTTATGAGGGTTATAGCCAGCCATCATCGCAAGAATCGCCATGCCAAAAAGTGGGATGATATTTTCAAGCGAATTCCAAAATGTTCTATGAGCTCTAAAGAAAAAAGAAGCTTGGCCTAAAGCAGGATCTATAACTCCAACTTTATAACCTTTTTCGCTTCTATGAGCCCTTACAAGCACTAGGGCTTGAATAATAATTATGCTCAGCGTTAACCATAAACCTAATAAGACCAGTTGATATACTTCAAACATTTTGAACTCCTTTAAACTATTTTATTTTTCTTTATCCACACCATCTGTGCAAAAACACCAATTATATACGCAGCCAGAAATGCTACATAAAATCCTAGTATCAATGGGTCTTCAAAGCTTTTGGCTATTGGATCGTTAACAGGAAGACGCCTTAATCCATCTGTAATTGCTGGGATCATATGAAATAGGAAAAGAGCAGAATAGCTTATCGCTTGAAAGTAGGGGCACAGCCAGCCAAAAATTAATCTTTTTTCCATCATCATGCCCCCAGCTACTGCTACTAAGGCTACTACTGCAAGCATATGAGCGACACCAAAGCTGCCTTGTTTATATATCATCAGAGCAGATACAGAGGTTATGACTGTTGTAAGTAAAAAAATTTTTGCAGAGGTATTCTTAGATTCAAGAATTTTATATTTAATTATTGAGTAGGCACCACTTAGTAAAGCAGCTATTCCCATAATTGTATGGAACCATCCAAAGAGTGACATTTCTGGCATAAGAGTCTCCTATTACTTCTTATTTTTAATAATTATATTGCTTAGAGCTAAGTCTAAGTCAATATTAGCTAACTATTTTCGAGTTCAGAAAATAAAGCGTCCATTATTTCATTAACAGTTTTATATAAATTTTTAACTTCATGCATCTGATTACATACAAAACCAAAACCTAGTTGATTTTCAACATCACCAAAGGCAACAGCTCCTCCAACACCGGCATGGCCAAACATTGCATCCTTGAATGTCGGAGCAAAGTTTCCAACTGGCATAGAGCTTTTCCCTAATTCATAACCCAGACCAAATGTAATATTTGAACCAAACAAGACTGAATCTGGCCCAGAAGAAAGCGGTGTTGTTGCATAAGCTAATGTCTCAGGTTTCATTATAATTTGGCCATCTCTTTGACAGCCATTGCTTAGAATCCCAAAAAGCTTCGCAAGACTATGAGCAGTTCCATGACCATTAGCTGAAGGGACTTGAGCCATGCGCCAATCAGCAGAATTATGATAACCCTCGCCATCCTCGTCTCTTGGTTCAAATGCTACTTTAAAATCACCACCTTTGACCGCTTCTTTCATATTCCAAAATCGTTTAGGTAATATAAAATTTGGTACATATTTTATATACTCAATAGGATTTCCTTTCCCGCTATCAGGAAGCATGATCATGTCTGCACACCTGTCAAAGTCAGTTTCACTAAGACCAATCTGAAAATCAATTCCTAAAGGTTCCGCAATCTCTTCTTTAAAATATTGCCCAGCGTGCCTTCCATCAACTCTGCGAATAATTTCTCCTACGAGCCAGCCGTAAGTAAGTGCGTGATAGCCTTGTGATGTTCCTGGTTCTTTAAAAGGTTTTTGTGATGCAAGCGCCTTGGTAAATGCTTCCCAATTTTGCCATGAACCAGAAGGCATCCCTTCTTGGAAACCAAACATTGCAGATCTATGACATAACAAATCACTCACTTTAGTATTTTCTTTTCCGTTGCAGCCATATTCAGGCCAGTAAAATGAGACTTTGTTATTAACATCAAGCCTGCCTTCATCAATAAGCTTAGCTATACAAGTTGCAGCAATACCTTTGGTTACTGAAAATACATTTACAATAGTATCCTCCTCCCAAGGCTTAGTTCTTTTAACATCCTTATGACCACCAAACATGTTTAAGACTGTCTTACCTTTATATTCAATCGCAAGAGAAGCGCCTAGCTCATATTCGGATTCAATAGCCTTGGTAAACACATCTCCTATTTTTGTAAATTTTGGATCGCAATAGCCAGAAACTTTAGACATCTTATATTCCCCTCTTGTGGCATTAGATATGCCATTTTATATATTATAATATGAATATCTTTATTTATTGTTATGATAAATTAAAACTTAAGAGGAACATAAATGGCAACTTATTCATGTAATCAATGCGAAATGTCGGTTAATGCATCATGTGGAGCCTGCGACGCTCCCTTAGTAAATGGAATGTTAGATTTAGATGACGGAACTTCAGTTCAGATATCTGAGTGCCCTAATGAGCACGGAAAAATTAAATCTCCATTATGCTGTGGTCAAGATATGACCTGCTCTATTAGTTAGCAGATTAATCTAGCACTATGAAAATTCTTAGAACTCCTGATTCCCAGTTTAGTGATCTTAAGGACTATCCTTACAAACCTGTTTATACAAATATTACAATCCAAGACGGAACAGAATTAAGGATTCATCATATTGATGAGGGTCCAAGAGATGGTCCTATTTTATTAGCAATGCATGGACAGCCAGTTTGGAGTTATCTTTATGCCAAAATGATTCCCTTTTTAACTGCAGCCGGCATCAGAGTTATTGCCCCTGATCTTCCTGGTTATGGTAAGTCAGATAAGCCTGCAGCAAGAGAGGATTATAGCTATCAAAATCAAGTTGACTGGATGGTCAATTGGCTTGATAAGAATGATTTTAGGAATTTAACTTTTTTTGGACAAGATTGGGGCGGCTTAATAGGCCTAAGATTAGTTGCAGCTCGCTCAGAAAATTTTATAAAAGTTTCTATTGGCAATACCGGGCTTCCTTACAACCCTGATGTGTCCCAAGAGGTTATAGATAAGGTTGGAGCATTCAGAAATAATAAAAAGATTAAACTTACCCTGCTATCAATGGCAAAAGAGGTAAACAAAATGGATAAGGGCAAAGGTCATCCAGCCTTAAAGTTTATGTATTGGCAAAAGTTTTGCTGGGAGACATCTAATTTACCCACAGGTTTTTTTTCCTCAATGGCGATGGAAAAAGTACCTCCTTATAAAAAGGCTATTAATTATCTATTTTATAAACTCGGAATAACAAATTTATCACCATTTTATACAGAGCTATCAAAGGCTTTTGACGCTCCATTTCCTGACGCATCATTTAAAATGGGAACAAGAGCAATGCCAAGCCATGTTCCAATTCTTCCAGATGCATCTTTAGAAGCGCAGAAAAGAGCACGGGAATTTTTTAAAGATTACGATAAGCCTTTCTTGAGCATTTTTGCTGGAAATGATCCAGTGACCAATTCAATAGAAAACGATGTTTTAGAAATGGCTCCAAATGCAATTAGTGCAGATCATATTGGGGGCGGTCACTTTTATCAGTGGACTAAGCCAAAAGAACTTTCTAATTTATTAATAGATTTTATAAAGGAATAACATGATAGATTTATATACTTCACCAACTCCCAACGGATACAAAGTATCTTGCGCCCTAGAGGCTATGAGCATGGATTACGAGGCTCATTTAGTTAATTTAGCTGAGGGGGATCAAAAGAAACCAGAATTTTTAGCTATCAGTGCAAATGGAAGAATTCCAGCCATTGTTGATAGAGATAATGAAAATCTCGCAATCTTTGAATCAGGCGCCATTATGATTTATCTTGCAGAGAAATCAGGAATGCTTATACCTTCAGACACCAAAGGTAGGGCTAAAGTTATTCAATGGTTAATGTTTCAAATGGGAGGAATCGGTCCAATGATGGGGCAAGCCAATGTTTTCTTTAGATACTTTCCTGAGAAGATTCAGCCTGCAATTGATCGTTATCAAAATGAAGGCAGAAGACTGTTCGAAGTACTAGATTCTCAATTAGCAAAAAGTGAATGGTTAGCAGACGATTACTCGATTGCAGATATAGCAAATTGGTGTTGGACAAGAACCCATAAGTGGTCAGGGATATCAGTTGATGGCTTAGATAATTTAGCAAGATGGAATGATGCAATGTACAAGCAGCCAGGCATGCTAGAGGGAATCAAAGTCCCGGTTTCAATAGATAATATTTTAGATGATGACAAGAAGATGAAAGACTTTGCAGACAGAGCTCGCAAAAATCTTCAAACATAGGAGAAAGTTATGTTAAAAGTTCATTTTGTTGCAAATACCAGAGCAGGACGAATAGTTTGGTTACTGGAGGAGCTGGGACTTGAGTATGAAGTAAATATCATGCCTTTTACTAAAGAAGGATTAAAGTCAGAGGAGCATAGATCAAGACATGCCCTTGGAAGAGTTCCAGTTTTAGAAGACGGAGATGTTTCTATCTTTGAATCAGGAGCTATTATTGAATACGTTCTAGCAAGACATAAAAATGGCGGTTTAAAACCAGATGCAAATGCCCCAGAATTCCCTGGGTATCTGCAGTGGTTTCACTATTGTGAAGGCATGGTAATGCCACCTATGAATCAAATAGTAGTACAAACTATTTTATTACCTCCTGATCGCAGAGATGAGAATGTCTTGATACAAGCACAAAAATTACTCTCAAAATCTTTAGCTCCAGTTAATGAAGTTCTTGCTGGAAAAGATTATTTAATTGGAGATTTTTCTGCAGCTGATGTAATGCTAGGCCATTCATGCTTTATGGCTAATATGATGGGGTGTGTTAGTGAAGAAATGGAAAATATAAAAGCTTATGTTGCAAAAATCCAAGCAAGACCTGCTTTTATAAAAGCTATAGAAATGAAATAAGAATTAGAGGAAGTAATGATGGAAGTAAAAAATACACTCATACCAAATGAAGAGCAGATGGCAGGTTTTTTAGAGGGAGACACAGAAACCCCAATAAAAATGGTCAATCTATTGAAATTTAAGGATAAAGCAGAATATGCAGATGGCAGAGAAACAGCTCTTTCAGGCAAGGAAGCGTATGAAATCTATGCATATGAAGTTCAAGGGCATCTTGAAAAGGTTGGTGGTAAATCTAGTTTTTTCGGCGAGGTTCAAAGGCTTATGCTGGGTGAAGTAGAGGAGCTATGGGATTGGGTAGTCATAGCAGAATATCCAAGTAGAAAAGCTATGTTAGAAATGATTATGAATTCTGAATATCAAAAGAGTGAAGAGCATAGAAGTGCGGGACTTGCTGGCCAATTAAATATTGAGACTAAGTGATTAATTTCAAAAATTTGCTACCTATTGCTGCTGATAATAATTATCGCGGCCATTCATTTGCTTTATGGGCTTTTATTTTATTTGTTGCACTAATGACGTGGCGATCAATCATTCACATGTTCTTTGAAAAGGTCGGCGTGCACGACATTGCTAATTTTATTATTTTGACTGGCGATCCTGATCCGATGCCTGTTATTTATCTATTCTTTTCTTTATGGGGCTTTGCACAATTAATATTTTGCTTATTTTGCTGGATAGTTATTGCACGCTACAAGTCACTCATACCTTTAATGTATCTTTTTTGGGTGTTTGAGTGGACTGTCAGAGAATTTTTTTATGGTTTAATCAAAGGCACTATTGCAGAGATGGGTAAATATACGAATGATATTACTCCAGGTGCTGAATATGCTCCCTATGTCATTATATTTTTGGTTGCTATGTTTTTCATGTCCATATTAGAAAGGAAGTAATCTTTTAATGCCTGAATTTATTCTTCAATCCTTTTCATCTGATATTAATGATCAGGATCTAAAGAGCATCTATGATCTTAACCAGGCTAATGTTCCCGAAGTTGGCTCATTAGAGGATACATCAGTATTATCTGAACTTATAAGAATGAGCAGTTTTAACCTTGCCGTTAAACTGAATAATGAGTTGGTTGGATATATTATTTGTTTTAAAGAGGGTGCTAAATATCAATCTTTAAATTATAAGTTTTTCAAAGAAAGCATTGATGAGTTTTTATATGTAGATAGAGTTGCCATCAAAGAGGGCTTTAGAGACCAGGGTTTAGGAACTATGATTTATGATTCTGTTTTCCTTGAGGCACAAGAGCTTAATGTGCCTGTTTTATGCGAGGTTAATACCAGACCAGCAAATGATCCATCACTAAAGTTTCATGCAAAAATGGGTTTTAAGGAATGTGGGATTAATGATTTTTCATACAACAGTGTTGTTTATTTAAGGAGAGAGAATAATGGAACCTAATTTTCAAGCATTACAAGTAATAGCAGAAGTAGCATTGGGCATCGTAGGATTTTCAGCAATACTTATCGGCCTAAGCAGAACCTCTGATGGCTTTAGCGCTCCTGACAACTTTAGAATTCAGTTATTAACTTATTCTGCATTCTCTGCGGTGTTTTGCGCTTTACTTCCTTTTGCAATTTATACAGATTCAAACCCAGAACTTTCCTGGTCAATTGTCAGCTGGATTATCTGCATAGTATCTGTCATGGGCTTATTGATTTTTCCTAGACGCATGCTTAATCTTAAAAACGAGGGGTATGACAAACTTTTTCCTATTCAGGTATTCCTCTTTCAGACCGGCATATTGTCAGCAATCTTTATAATTTCCGGCTTAATGATTCTTGGATACATTAATGCTAAAGCTAATTTTTATGTAATCTGCCTTATGTTATTTTTAGTTCAAAGCTCGTTTGCTTTTATAAGGACTATGTTTGTAAGAATAAAGTAGTTGTATTTTTTAGGGCTGCTTAATTTCCTTATCAACATCGTAATCCCAAATTCCTCTTAATCGCATTGAGATAATAGGAGTATATTTAAGAATTAAGTTCCGCAAGAAAACTAGCACAGAGTTCTCTATATGATTTAGCTTTCCTTGCATCATTGATGTCGCATGTATTTTATTATTTCTCTTGAGACGAATCTCTTGATACAGGATTTGAGTGCTTTTATAGTCACCACTTGATCTCCCTGCTAAGGCAGCAAAAGTATAAGCATCCTCTATTGCCATGCAGCCCCCTTGACCTAAAAAAGGCACCATGGGATGGGCAGCATCTCCAAGCAGTGTAATATTTTTTGTGTACATTGATTTTAATGGCGGCCTTACATAGATATCCCATTTATATATATCAGCACTAGAATCAAGAATTGAAAAAACATTTTTATCATAATTCTTAAAATCCTCTAAAAGATCTTCTTTTAAACCCTTCATTTTCCAAGAGTCACTTGCACTCTCTTTTGTTTTTATAACACCAACAAAACTGGTACGGCCCTCATCATCAATTGGGTAGCTAACAATATGAGAGCCTGGACCAAAATAAAATTGAACCTGTTTTGAACTCGAGAGACCAATACCGCGCCAAGCACTATAGCCACTATAAATTGGCTCACCGGAAGAAGGAAAATATTGCTGCCTGATAGAAGACCTAATTCCGTCACAAGCAAGAATATGTTTTACAAAATAACTATGGCCATTATTAAATGATATTTCGCAGGTATCTTGATTTAAATTTACATATTCATGCTCAAATATTACTTCCCCACCAAGTTCAATATATTTGTTGTAGATAACTTGAATTAGCTTTTGTCTACTTGAGGTAATCACCTCTGTATGAATATCTCGAAGCTTTTTATTTAAGTGATTAAAGGAAACGGTTTCGGGAACAAAAGAGCTTTTTATAAACGCATCTTTTATATCAAGCTTTTTTAAAAGCCTGAGAGCATTTGGAGAAATTGATATACCTGCACCATATTCACTAATCTCATGAGCTCTCTCAAAAACTACAGTTTCTATACCCTGAAGACGCAAGGCGCAGCCAGCGGTAAGCCCAGCAATACCGCCACCAATAATGCCAATATGAGATGAATAGTCTGTCATTAAATCATTATCATCCCTATAGAATTTTTTTTCAAAAATTAACTTTTTTTAGCAATAAAAAAATACTTAAAAAATGTATTTACATTTATAAAAATTGGCAGATAATGATTTCCTTTTTTAGGAGACATGGTGAATTTTTTAACAATTTTACAGATTGGCAGTATATTTTTTGGAACAGTTTTAGCTGCACCATTTATGATCTCTAAAAAAGTAAATAGCAAAATATAAAGGGCATATGGAGATGAGAATTAATTTTAAGGTTATCACTCATGCACTTGGTTCCTTTGGCGAGCAAGATGGTTATGATAAAAGACGCGAACATGATATCGCAAGGGTACGAATGTTTATCGTTGGGACGAACCTCTTATGTGGTTGGTTGATAATATTGAATATAATAGTGGGATGGATAATATGAGAAGTGCGATGGCTACAGGAAGCTTTTTAACTATTGTCGTTTAGGACTATGCAGGACTCTACGTGTTTGTTTTCGCTAATTTATATTGGTTACTAAATTCTTGTAGCGCTTTAAAAAAAGCACTTAAGGTAAAGAATCTTAGTTAGGTTTTTTACGCATTCTTATAGATAGAGGCGTTACTTCAACCAGCTCATCTTCTTCAATAAATTCTAAAGCTTGTTCTAAAGTATGAACAATATGAGGCACCAGAATTAGATTTTCATCTGTACCAGCTGCTCTAATATTAGTTAGCTGTTTTGCTTTAGTTGGATTTACTGGAAGATCATTGCTTCTTGAATGAAGACCAACAATTTGTCCTATATAAATATCAAGCGCATGCCCAACAAAAAGTCTTCCTCTGTTTTGTAATGTAAATAAAGAATAAGCCAAAGTTTTACCAGCCATCATTGAATACATGACACCATTATTTCTCTTCGCCAGTTCACCTGCTTTTACAGGACCATAATGATCAAAAACACTGGTCATGATTCCAGTTCCACTAGTAATAGTTAAGAAATGCGATCTAAAACCAATAATTCCTCTTGAAGGCGCGATAAATTCTAATTTAACTCTTCCTTTTCCATCAGGCTCTAGTGTTTTTAATTCAGCTTTTCTTGGACCAAATTCTTCCATGATTGCACCTTGATGTTGTTCTTCAACGTCAATAACTATCATTTCATAAGGCTCATGGATTTCTCCATCAACTTCTTTTTGAATCACTTGAGGTTTTGCTATAGCCAATTCAAAACCTTCTCTTCGCATAGTTTCTATAAGAACAGAAAGATGGAGTTCACCTCTTCCAGACACAATAAATTTATCAGGACTTTCTCCTTGTTCCACTCTAAGAGCGACATTAGAGATAAGCTCTTTCTCAAGTCTTTCCTTGATATTTCTTGAAGTTACAAATTTACCCTCAAGTCCGGCAAAAGGAGAGTCGTTTACTTGGAAGGTCATACGAACAGTTGGTTCATCTACAGAAAGTGCAGGCAATGCCTTAACTTCTTCTGGATGACAGATAGTGTCTGAGATATTTAATTTATCTATACCTGTAATACAAACGATTGAGCCAGCTTGAGCTGCTGAAACTTCAACTCTGTCTAAGCCTTCATATCCCATAACTTGAAGAATCTTTGCTTTTCTCGTTTTACCATCTCTGTCTACAACTACAACTTGATCATTTGGTTTAACCACACCTCTTTTTATTCTTCCAATTCCAATTACACCAACATAGCTATTGCTATCTAGTGCGCTTATTTGAAGCTGAAGAGGGCCGTCAATATTTACTTCAGGTGCAGAAACTTTATCTAAAATCATTTTTAGCAACGGAGTCATGTCCGTTGTCATTTGGTCTGGCTCTAACCCAGATATGCCTTCTATCGCTGATGCATATATAACAGGAAAATCTAGTTGCTCATCTGTAGCACCAAGACGATCAAATAAATCAAATACTTGATCTAACACCCAGTGAGGCCTTGCATCATCTCTATCAACTTTATTAATAACAACAATTGGTTTTAGACCTTTTTCAAATGCTTTTTGAGTAACAAATCTAGTTTGTGGCATTGGGCCATCTACTGCATCTACTAAAAGAAGAACCGAATCAACCATTGAAAGAGCTCTTTCAACCTCCCCACCAAAATCAGCATGACCAGGAGTATCGACAATATTAATTAAATGGTCATTCCAAAGAATAGATGTATTCTTTGCGGTAATAGTAATACCTCTTTCCTTTTCTTGATCATTGGAATCCATGATTCTTTCTGAATCCATATTTTTTCTATCAAGAGTTCCTGATTGTTGGAGCAGCTTATCTACAAGCGTAGTTTTCCCGTGATCGACGTGAGCGATAATAGCTATATTTCTTAACTTCTCTATAGACATAATTGGGGTGTTACCAAGAAAAGAAACGATTATACGAGAATCTAGCAAAAGTGCTATTAATCAAGACACTTTATATTAAATAGGGTTTGACTTAGAGTAAACTCTAACAGGTATAATTTAATGCATTTAAGGTGAGTAAATATGTATATATATGATAAAAAAACAGTTCTAGTAACTGGCGCATCAACAGGGATAGGCTATGCCTTAGCCAAAGAGCTTGCTAAAAAAGGTAGCAAACTTATTTTGACAGCAACAGCTCGATCAGAAGATAAACTCCATATGTTGGCAAATGACCTTAAATCCTCAGGAAGTGAAGCCCATGTTTTTATAAAAGACTTATCAGTAGTTGGAGCTGCTGAAGAGCTTTTTAATGAAATTAAATCCAGCGGATTAGATATAGATCTTTTAGTAAATAATGCTGGGTATGGAAGATGGGGAGAACTGACAAGTATTGATAGAGATGATTATGCAAGCATGATCCAATTAAATATTGTTGCTTTAACTGATCTTTGTCATTTATGTATTCCAGATATGATATCTAAAGGCGGAGGAGGAATCATTAATGTGGGCTCAATGGCCTCTTTGTCTCCAATCCCATATGCAGGCATTTACTCATCATCTAAAGCCTATGTATTAATGTTTTCTGAGGCGATTCGATATGAGTATCAATCTAAGGGTATTCAGGTCATGGCTTTACTTCCAGGAGGGACTGAATCAGAATTTGCTAGAGTGGCAACTGAAAAATCTGAAAAGTTAACCCGCAGAAATGAAAAACGAACTGGGTCGACTATCGGCATGCAAACTTCAGCAGAGGTAGCTATTGAAGGCTTGGCCGCATTTGAAAAAAATAAACAATATATTCTGTGCGGCAGAAATAATAGATTTTTATTCAGCCTCACTAAAATTATGACTAGAAAAGGTGTCTTAAACTTTACTGGAAATATGTTTAAGAAAATTGCGGGCTAACATTAAATTATAGGAGTTTAAAAATGGAAAGAGTTTTAGTAACGGGTGGTTCGGGTTTTATAGGATTGCATTGCATTCAACAATTATTAGATCAGGGTTATGACGTTAGATGCACCGCGAGATCAGAATCTAAAAAACAAGAAATTGTTGACTCAATGATAAAGAATTCATCAAATGCTAATAATCTTGAAGTAGTGATGGCAGATTTGTTAAAGGATGAGGGTTGGAATGAAGCCGTATCCGGATGTGAATATGTTTTACATGTAGCATCGCCTTTTATCTTAGAAGTTCCTAGTGATGAAAATGTTTTAATCAAACCTGCAGTGGAGGGAACCTTGAGAGTTCTCAATGCATGTAAAGATAATAAGGTTAAAAAAGTTGTTCTTACATCTTCAGTCGCAGCAGTAGCATATGGCCATAAAGAGGAGAAAGTTTATGATGAAAATGACTGGTCAGATACTGGCCCAGGCATAACACCATATGCAAAAAGTAAAACTCTTGCTGAAAAGGCTGCGTGGGATTTTGTAAATGAGTTATCTGCTGAAGATAAGTTTGAACTTACCGTCATTAATCCAGTTGCAGTAACAGGGCCCATGCTAACTAGTGATATTGGAACTTCTAATGAGCTTTTGGTAAAGCTAGCTGGTGGTTCTATGCCAGCATGTCCTAGAACACATATGGGATTTATTGATGTGAGAGATGTAGCTAAGGCGCATATATTTTCTATGAAATCTGAAAAAACGAATGGCGAAAGAATTATAGTCAGTGAGAAGGAAATGTTTTTTGTTGAAATGAGTAGAGCTCTTAATAATGCTGGTTTTAAGAAAGCCCCTAAGAGAGAAATGCCTAATTTCATGGTAAAAGTAATGGCACTTTTCATCAAAGAATTAAGTGGTGTTGTAGGCAGCCTTGGCAAAAAGGTTACAACTGATAAGTCTAAAGCTAAGAATTTATTTGATTGGGAGTATGTTTCTGCTGAAGACTCAGCAATAGAGGCTACCAAGCAGTTAGTGTCCATGGGGCTAGTGAAATAATTATGTACAACATTTCAGAAATCTCAAAAGAGACAGGATTAACCAAACACACCCTACGTTATTATGAAAAGATTGAACTGCTTGCTATAAAGAAAGATGAAAAAGGACACAGAATATATAAGCAAACTGATATAGGAGCACTTACCTTTATCAAGTGCTTAACAAAAACAGGGATGCCTTTAGACCAAATTAAAGAGATGAGTTCGCTTGCCTTAATTAATCCAGAAGAAAATGCTGAGCGCATTCTTAGCATGCTGCAAATTCATAAAGATAAAATACTTTTAGATATTAAAGCGAGCAAAGAAAGTTTAAAAATGATAGAAGCGAAGATAGAAACCGCTCTAAAACTATAAACAACAAGAGAGAACCTCTATTTAAATATATGCAATCTATTAAAGCAGTTTTTTGGGATTTTGGTGGGGTTATAACCACGAGTCCTTTTGACTCTTTTAATCTTTACGAAGAAAAAAATAATCTTGAAAAAGATTTTATAAGAAGGGTTAATTCTACTAATCCAGATACTAATGCTTGGGCTAAGCTAGAGCGAAATGAAATCGATCTAAGAGAATTTAATGATTTATTTTTAACTGAAAGCACTAGTCTAGGAAATCCAATCCCTGGTATAGATGTCATTAGCTTGCTTCAAGGCCAGCTTAGACCCGAAATGATACAAGCTCTTCAAGTGATCAAAGGCAATTTAATTCAAGCATGCCTCACTAATAATATTGTATCTCCTGAAACCCAATTAAATGATCAAAATGTCTCTATTGCTGGCAAGAATGAAGAAGTTATGGCTTTATTTGATTTTGTTATAGCATCCAGTGAACAAAATGTTCGAAAACCTGATCCTGCTTTTTATCATTTAGCTCTAGAAAGAGCTGGAATAAATCCTGAAGAGGCTGTTTTTCTTGATGATCTTGGTATTAATCTTAAGCCAGCAAAAGCATTAGGTATGCATACTATTAAGGTAACTAATTCTCAAGATGCTTTAAAAGAACTTAATGCTCTTCTATCCATAGATATACTCTAAGGTTTATACTTATATAAATTCTGGCACACCCGATGTCATAAAAATGCCAGGTTATATAAGGAAGAAAAATGCAGTTAAATATCAAATATGCTTTAGCAATAATTTTATTATGTGGGTTGAATATAAATCTAATCTCTAGTGAGGTTAATCCTCAATATAGCGCAACAATAACAAGAGATATATTTGGCGTTCCTCATGTTCATGGTGCCACAGATGCAGATGCAGCTTTTGGACTAGCCTATGCGCAAGCGGATGACGATATCATCAATATTCTTACCACAATAGATTTAGCAAGGGCTGGCTCTGGTTTAAAAAATGGTCGTGATGGAGCTGTAACAGACTATTTAATTAAAGCTCTGGGTATTAGAGAGTTGGTAGAAGAAAGATACGAAGAAGATTTATCACAGGAAGTTCAGGCAGTATTAAAAGGTTTTGTTGCAGGATTAAATTATTGGATGTCTTTAAATCTTGATCAAAATATTAAAGACTATTATCCAGTTAATGAGATTGATTTAGTTTCAAGTTTTGCAATTCAAGGTTTATTCTTTTCAGGAATAGACGGAGCCATTAAAGATTTGATGGCTACTCCCAAAGAGGTAAGTGCAGCAGAGCTAGATAAAGGTGGCGAGTCATTACAAGTTGCAAGCTTGGTAGCAGGCTCAAATGCTTTTGCTTTGAATTCAAATAAAACAACTGATGGGAAAACTAGACTTATTATTAATTCTCATCAGCCTTTAGATGGTCCAGTTGCTTGGTATGAAGCTCATATTTCAAGTGATGAAGGCTGGAACATGATGGGAGGATTGTTTCCTGGGGCTCCTTTTGTTTTTGTTGGTTTTAATCAAAATTTAGGTTGGGGCATGACGGTAAATGGACCAGATTTAACAGACGCATTTAAGCTTAAGATCAATCCAGACAATGAAAACCAATATTTACTTGATGGTAAATGGGAAGACTTTGATATTAAAAATATTAAGTTGCCGGTTAAAATCTTTGGACCAATTAGGTGGACTTTTAATAGAGAAGCTAAATTTTCAAAACATGGCTTAGTTCTCGAGACTGAGTCGGGTTCTTATTCTCTTAAGTTCGCCGGTATGAAAGAAATTCGTCAAGCTGATCAGTGGTTTGCTATGAATAAAGCCCAAAATAAACAAGAGTGGTTAGAGGCAATGAAAATGCGTGCTATTACTTCCTTTAATGCAGTTTATGCTGATAAAGAAGATAACATCATGCTTCTGCATAACACGGCCGGGCCTATAAGAAATGAAGCTTATGATTGGTCGCTCCCTGTTGATGGAACCAATTCAGAACTTATCTGGGATGAAATAACTCCTTTTAATGAAATACCTTTATTGGTTAATCCAAAATCTGGCTGGATTGTAAGCGCAAACCAAGATCCATTTAGAGCATCTGCAATTGCAGATAACTTAAAACGTAGCGATTATTCTCCTACCCTTGGAATAGAAACCAAAATGACAAATCGAGCATATAGAGTCATTGAAATTTTTGATAATGATAAAAAGTTTGATGAAAAAGATCTTCTAGATGCAAAATTTGATAATGAGTATTCTAAAGAATCAAGATCTGTAAAGTATTTAAAAAATATTCTTGAAAAAGAATATGAAGATGAAGAACTTAAACAGGCGCAAAGCATTTTAAATGCTTGGGATCTTAAAACAGATAACAACAATAGATCAGCTGCTCTTGGAGTTTGTGTACTTCAAGAAGAGTGGATTTCATTTATGAGCAGAATAGTTGCTCCGAATGCAGATGAAATATTTAAAAAATGCATTGATATGATTAAAGGTTCATTTGATAGAGTTGATCCACTTTGGTCAGAAGTAAACTTTCTAGTTCGAGGTGATCTAGCACTGCCTATTCAAGGTGGGCCAGATACTCTTAGAGCCGTCTATGGCAGGCCACAAGATGATGGAACCCTAAAAGCAGTTGCTGGTGATGGCTTAGTAGTAGCTTTAGCTTGGGATTCTTTAGGCAATCAAGAAAGTCAAAGTATTCATCAATATGGCAGCGCTACCCAAGACGCATCATCAAAGCATTACGGTGACCAAGTGCAATTATTTGTAGATGAAAAGATGAAGCCAACATTTTTTGATAAGGTAGAACTGAAAAAAAATACTGAAAGTGTAATTACAGTTCCATTTAAGAAATAAATTTTTAGGAGACAATATGATATCTGCAAACCAAAAACCTACAGGCTCACATTTTGGAGCTAAATCTGAACCAAGTGAAGTATTAGAAGGTATTGAGCTTCATGGAAAAAATGTAATTGTTACTGGAGGCTATTCAGGTATTGGTCTTGAAACTACAAGAGCTTTAAAAGATTGTGGAGCTAGAGTAATCGTTCCAGCAAGAAGAAAAGATGTGGCTGAGACAGCCTTAGATGGAATTATTTCATCTAACGATATTATCGAAATGGATCTGGCGGATACAAACTCAGTTCAGCAGTTTGTAGATAATTTTACTGAATTAGATATTTCCTTAGATCTGCTGATAAATAATGCTGGAGTTATGGCTTGTCCAGAAGGCCGCATTGGAGATGGCTGGGAACGTCAATTTGGCGTTAACCAAATAGGCCATTTCGTATTAACTAAAGGTTTAATGGAAGTAATGGAAAAGAGTGAAGGATCTAGATTTGTAAGCCTTTCATCATCTGCTCATTCACTAACTTCTATCTTATGGGATGATATTCATTTCAACGAAACGCCATATGACAAATGGGTTGCCTATGGGCAATCTAAAACAGCCTCGTCTCTTATCGCAATTGAGTTTGATAGGCTAATGAAAGATAAGGGAGTAAGGGGTTTTAGTGTCCACCCTGGTGGGATTATGACTCCACTTCAAAGACATCTTGAAAATGAAGAGATGGTAGCTATGGGATGGATCAAGGAAGATGGCTCGCCTTCAGATATGGCTGCATCATTCTTTAAATCAACAACTCAAGGAGCAACCACTTCATTATGGTGCGCAACAAATACTGCATTAGATGACATTGGGGGAGTTTTTTGCGAGAATTGTGATGTCTCCGTATTAAAAAATGAGGTAGACGAATCCATGAAAAGGTTTGTAGGTGTTGCAGATTGGGCTGTTGATTCAGAAGAAGCAACAAGATTGTGGGAAACAACAGAGCATATGCTTAGTAGCTAAATAAAAAATGAGTTTTTTTCAAAATATAATATCTTCGATCATGAGCGGCACTCTAAAGAATAATTTATTTGGCGGAGAAGACTTTGGAGTTTTACATAAGGATATTAATAAAGCGCTTGAATCTGTGATGACCTCTAGCGGAGAAGTCTCATCTTTAGTCTACGCCGAGCATCTTTTAACATTAATTGAACAACTTAATGATAATGATCTTGTTAGTTTTTTAAAAAAACTCTCAGAAGATTATGATATTGACCCCTTAGCCTTATCAAAGGTATCAAAAGAATACTCAGCAAATAAAACACAAGCAAACTTAGAGAAAATTTCTCAAACATCTGAACCTCAATGGGTAGAGCTATTCAGGAGACTTAATACCACCCCAAATGGCACGGTTAGGTTAGTTAGACTAAGAGAAAATATTAGAAGTCTTGTTAAAAACAATCCAGACATAGCATTTTTTAATTCAAGCTTGCTAAATCTCTTTAAAAGTTGGTTTAATCCATCATTTCTTGTTTTAGAGAAAATAGACTGGTCAACTCCTGCAAATATACTTGAAAAAATCATCGAATATGAAGCTGTGCATGAGATTAATTCCTGGGGTGACTTAAGAGCAAGATTAGCTCCTGAAGATAGAAGGTGTTTCGCCTTTTTCCATCCTTTAATTCCTGATGAACCTCTCATATTTGTTGAAGTTGCTTTATGCAACAAGATGCCTGAATCAATCAATGAGGTAATTAATATTGATAGAGAAATAACTGAATACAAAGATATTAATACGGCAGTGTTTTACTCTATTTCTAACTGCCAAGATGGTCTTGCAGGAATCTCATTTGGTAACTTCCTGATTAAAAAGGTAGCTCATAAACTAAAACAAGAATTAGATAATTTAAATAAGTTTGTAACCTTGTCACCAGCTCCTGGTTTTGTAAGATGGCTAGAAAAAAAATCATTACAAGACAAAATAGATGATGATAGCTTGCTAACCCAAGCAATATTGTATTTAACAGAATCTGAAAGAGAAGATAATTCACCCAATGATCCAGTCGCCAAGTTCCATTTAGGCAATGGAGCAATATTAGAAAAAATTAATCTAAATGCAGACCTTTCTGCTAAAGGGATGTCTCAATCAAAAGGTGTAATGGTAAATTATTTATATAATCTTGAATTGCTAGAAAGAAATCATGAATTATTTTTCAAAACAAAAAATGTTCAGGTATCAGATGGCTTAAAATCTTTAAAGAAAAAATTACAAATTCATTAATAATATTGGGTTAGAATGTCGCTATTAATACAATAAATTATACTAATTATGTCATTACCAAAAATTCTTGAAGGCAATTTATCCGTACCTGTAATAGGTTCCCCATTATTCTTAGTATCAGGCCCTGAGCTTGTAATTGCTCAGTGTAAAGCTGGTATTGTTGGATCTTTCCCGGCTCTTAATGCTAGACCTCAAAGCGTTTTAGGTGATTGGATTGTCAGAATTAAAACTGAGCTTGCTGAATATCAGGCTGCAAATCCAGATAAAAAAGTTGCACCTTTTGCTGTAAATCAAATATGCCATGCTTCAAATGACCGCCTTATGGATGATATGCAAACTTGTGTAGAGCATGAAGTTCCAATCATCATCACTTCATTAAGACCACCTGCTGAACTTGTCGAGGCTGCCCATAGCTATGGTGGATTAGTTTTTCATGATGTTATTAGTGTTAGGCATGCAAAAAAAGCAGCTGAGCAAGGTGTTGACGGTTTAATACTGGTTTGTGCAGGAGCAGGAGGACATGCTGGCGCTTTATCACCATTTGCTTTAGTTAGAGAGGTGAAAGAATGGTTTGATGGAACTATTATCCTTTCAGGATCTATTGGAGATGGATATTCCGTTGCTTCATCTTTAGCTTTAGGAGCTGACCTTGCATATATGGGTACTAGATTTATTGCCACTGCAGAAGCTAATGCTGATGCTGAATACAAAAAGATGCTTGAAGAAAGTGCGGCGGATGACATTGTTTATTCATCCCTCTTTACTGGTGTACATGGAAATTACCTTAAACCTTCAATAGATAAAGCAGGACTAGATTCAAATAATCTCCCAGAGGCTGATAAAACTAGCATGAATTTTGGGTCTGGTGGAAACACTGATGCAAAAGCTTGGAAAGATATATGGGGCTCAGGTCAAGGTATAGGCGGGATAGTAGACTCACCTCCTGTGCAAGAACTGGTAGATAGAATTAAGTCAGAATATGAAGAAGCTGGTCGAGAATTTATAAGGAAGTCTTCATAGGAAATGTTAATTTTTAGATGAGATCTTTTAAAAAATTTCTTTATCTTTTTCCAGTATTATCTTTAATTTCATGTGGCGGTGGCGGCGGAAGCACCTCGGTTCCAGATTCAGTCACTCCTAGCGCATACCCATCACATCCTTTAGTTTGGGATGTAGTTACCCCTGAAAGTGTTGGCATGAATACTGTAAAACTTGATCAAGCATTCGATTATGCATTTCAGGATGGAGCCTATACTCAAGCAGCTGTTGTAATTAAAGATGGAAAATTAGTTTATGAGAGATATAGAGGTATTTTAGCTGGTGAAAAAAATACATTAAGAAATATAACCGGTATAGATTTATCCCGTTTAGAGGATTTATTTGGCAACAAGAATATAAATAGCTACGTTACCTCTTGGTCTTCCTCAAAATCCTTTGTTAGCTTTCTAATTGGTATTGCTCAAGAAGATGAGCTTATTTCATCGATTAATGATTCCGCATCTATTTTTATTCAAGAATGGGCAAATGATGACAGATCATCCATTACTATTAAAAATTTATTAGATATGAGATCAGGATTAGATCCAATGTGTTTTGATGACGATTTGGGTAGCTTAGACACATGTAAAAATACTTCTGATTCTTCCTCAGGGGGAGATTTAGTTTTTTCAGACAATCAACTAACTAAATGCATTGATAGAGGCCTTTCAGAAAGTGGTGTTATTCAGCCTTGGTATTCAGATACAGAGATCTATAATCGTGGCGATTTTAAATATTCAAATTGTGATACCCAGGTGCTAGGAGAAATTCTTTTTAGAGCAACGGGTCAAGATCTTCAAACTTATGCAGACTATCAGCTATTTTCAAAAATAGGCATAGACGCCATTTGGTGGAAAGATTTTGTTGATGCCGGTCAATCAAATGGCAATTACTTGGCATACTGTTGCCTTGATTCTACTGCACGAGATTATGCAAAATTTGGGCACATGCTTTTGCTTGGTGGAGTTTGGGAAGGCAGCAATGTAAGTTATAGCTCCTATGTAGATTCTATTGCAAGCCTCAACTATTATGGACTCCAATTTTGGAATTTGTGCTCAAGTCCGCTAGATGAAAATAATAATTGTCTAAATGATGATTGGATTACTTCAACTATTGGGTATGATGGCCAATATATAATGATTGATTTTAATAGAAATATTGTTGTAGTTAGATCAAGTCTGTATGAACCGGTCTTAAATATCTCTAGTGAAAGGAAAATGAAATTAGTTTCAAATGATCTTACTCTTTCAAATTGGGTGTCAACAACACCAAGAGGAGTAGGCGCATATGTCTCAACTTCTTTTTCACCAAATCAATTTTTTTACATGATAACCGAGGCTATAGAATAATTATGAGCAATTTAATATTAACAATAATAGTAATCGTAGCTTTAAGCGCAGTAGTAGTTTTACTAAATATGTCCAAAAAGGATAAAGCTGGCTCTAAAGGTATTACTAACGAGTACACCTCTAAAAAGGGCGTTACTAGAACTGCAAAAAAGGGAAGAGAAGACCATATAGTCTAGTTTAAAAGTGGGGCGGTTTCTCGTAGTCAATTGGAGGGAACTTAGGTTTCTCGTAAGCTTTCTTAAACCTTTCATGCTTTGAAGTGACATCAGCACAGTCATCAACTGCTGAAGGTAATTCTTTTTTATCTTCTTCTTTTTTTTCACTCATCATGGTCAGACATTCACTGATTTACAAATCACCATCTTTTCTGACTTCACTGCGATCAACTTCAAACTTCTCACCATATCTGGCTTCTAGCTTTTTTTGATTTTCACTAATTACTTCGTATGGATCTAATCCAAGAGAAGCACATGCTGTAGTCCAGTACCACATGATGTCACCAAGCTCTCGCTTCATATGAAAAATATTGTCCTCTGAGGCAGGCTTGCCTTGTAAAAACATTTTTTTAACAATTTCTACAAACTCACCAGTCTCACTTCCAAGACCAAGAGCTGCAGTTAATAATCTAGGAGTCTTAATTGGAGAATCTGCTTCGATTTCATCAAGACGCTCCTTTAATGCATCTAGGTCTAGACTTGGATCACTAGTAACTTTGGTTACAAAGTCAGTGTAGGTTTTAAAAAAATCTCTTGTTTCTTCACTCATCAAATGTCTCCTTTGAAAGTTTTAAGCAGGTTGTATTAAATTCACTAATAGTTTCTTTAATTATAGTATCTACAGATTTTACACTATCAATAAGACCAACTGATTGCCCAGATAATGCAGGCGCTGCCTCCATATCTCCACCAAAATATAAATCTTTGATATTCATTAAAGCTGTCATTTCCATAACGCCATCTTCATGTATTTTACTTGTCATTTCTGACTTTAGAGCTCTTATACAGGGCTTTGATTTTTTATTTAGAATCCATGTTCCAGATTCATCTGAATCAACTATTTTATTTTTAAAATTATCATGAACTGGACTTTCTTTGCTTGAAACAAACCTTGTACCCATTTGTATTCCTTCAGCACCCGCAGCAAAGACTGCTGCCATACCAACACCGTCAACAATTCCGCCAGCAGCAATAATAGGTATATTAGATTGTTTTCTTATTGCTTGAATAAGTACTAGTAGGCCGATTTCTTCTGCTCCTTTAAATCCGCCGCCCTCAGTCCCCTCAACCACTAAGCCGTCGACGCCAGCTGCAATAGCTTTCATAGCCCCAGCTACATTTGGAACAGCATGATAAACAGTAATACCTGCATCTTTTAAGATGCCTATATATTTTGAAGGATCTCCAGCTGAAGTTGTTACAAACTTAACACCATGCT
>CAYFJC010000016.1:0-23522 GCA_964343355.1 uncultured Gammaproteobacteria bacterium
TGTTAAACCGGTCTAGGGTTAAATAATTGACTGCGCCAAAGAAGAGAACACCGTTATCCTCTGTGGGTAATTCGATAGGTCTGTTCTTTATTATTTGATGATTTATCTTTCAACGTCAGATAGAGGAGTGATAAAATTACACTCTTTATAAACTGTGTAAAAATCCTACTAAAGTAACTATGTCATTTGAGCTTATAGAAGAGGTGGTGACCTGTCCGTTCTGTTGGGAGAGCATCACGCTTTTAATTGACCCCTCAGAGTCGCAGATCTACACCGAAGACTGCTTTGTGTGCTGCCGACCCATTCTGGTTAATGCTGAGATACAAGGTGACCATGTCCAGGTAAATGTCGCTCAAGAAGATGAGGGATTTTAAGAGACTCCTATCAGGAAACCCATTTAAGTAATTCAAAATGTTTTTTAGACTATAATTTATCAGCAACTAAAAAAGTTATAAGGATATTAAATATGAGAAATTTATCACAATGGCTATGGAAGACAAAAGTATTAGGTATCCCGGTTATACTTCATTTAGTTGTTCCGCCATTCATAGGATATTTTATTTTTATAATATTCACTTAAAATGAAAAATGAAAAAGAAGAATCAGTCGGAATATTCAAACTTCTAGGTATTTTATTTCTCAGCGTAACCGTTGTTGGATTTCTCTTTATTAAGATATTTGCATAGAAAAACTAATAATAATAAATATTGATGGACCAAAAAAATAAGCTTTGGTGGACTTATATAATTAAGTGCTCTGATGGAAGTTTATATACAGGAATAACTACAGACTTAAAAAGAAGAGTAGCAGAGCATAACAGCTCAATTAAAGGAGCAAATTACACTAAAACACGAAGACCAGTTAAATTAGTTTATAAAGAAAGTTATTCAGATAGATCTAGCTCATCAAAACGCGAAAGCGCAATAAAAAAGTTAACAAGAAAAGATAAGCTTAATTTAATAGGTTAATTTACATCACCTTTTTAAGTTGATAATACTTCCCAACTAAAGCGTAATGACATTCTTTTTAGCTTATTTATAACATCATCTTTACTTTGACTATTCCAAGCACAATTGTCATTTGATACATCATAAATCTTACTCCAAGACAATCCTTGTTCAAATAAAGACCAGCACAGATAAAAATTAGATTTATCGGCAGTTGTCCCTCTTCGGCATAAGCTAGATTGAATCTTTCCTATATTTACAGCGTGCTTCATTATTTTTTTAATACTCTTATCGCTCAAAGAAGCATCCTTTTCATAACTAGACACTATTCTTAAGGTTGGTGATGTCATGTTGCTCGTTAATATCGATGTTTCAGATTCATCTTTAAGAGCTTTAATTATTGTTTGATAAACATAATCAGCATAAGCGCGATCATGCTCATATTTATTTCTTTGATTAAGTCTGGGAATGATTGATTCTATTAAGGTTATTGGTTGAGACATTTTTTTATTTTACTCCCTATTTTTAATTAGTTTCAGACTATGACAAAATAAATAAAAAAAAGGGAAGATGAATGGATTACACCACTTACATAATTGGAAATATTATTTTTATTGGCCTGCTTTACTATGTTGTTAAAGACAATATCAAATGGTGAGCTCTAAAATATGAAAAAACTATTAATACTATTAATACTATTGGTATTTGTCATCATGGCTTTTAGCTAAATTACCATGGAGTTTTATAAGAAATATGGTCAACTTATTAGCTACACTTTGGTCTTAGCTTTTGTTATTTATGTTTATAGGTATTTAAAAAACTTTGGAGCCTGATAAATGACAAAACAAACCAAGCCGCAAGCTTTAATGCTCTCTATGGTCCCACATATACAAACAGGCGAATCTGTTGATCAATATATTGAAAAGCTCAAAGAGTTCTGTGTTGCATTCCATACTGAAGTGAAAGATATTCAATTTAATTCAGACAAAGAGAAAGCTTCGTATTTCATGTGGTTAATGATTAATTCTAATGAACCCCAGTATCAAGCATTAAGACTTATATTTCAGTTTCAAAAAGAGAAGGCAGGTGATTCAGAGGTATTAGATAGTATTTTTGCTCAAGTTGAATTATTGGATGTCTACAGAAAAGAGGTTGATGCTCAATCTTTTGAGGATCGTGCTGTCAGAACAATGGCTGAAGTCTACTACTGGGGAGATATGACAGTTAAAGAAATTGTCATACAACTTATAAACATCAAATTATTACCAGAACATGACAATGATAATAATCCAGCATTTGATAGTCATATTCAGCGCATCACTCAATATGTGAGCACATTCCCAAATTTCAATCCTGATACACGAAGAAGCCAAATAAAGTAGATTCATATTTTATAAACGCTTTTAGTGTAAACAGATTACTTGAATCTGTATGGTGCATTTGCAATGATTATGCCAAAATAAATAAAACTTAATCATTAAATACTATGGCATCTTTTGACATCAAATCAGAACTCAATACTCACGAACTAACTAATGCTGTAGACCAGGCGAATAGGATCTTAAAATCTAGGTTTGATTTTAAAGGCACAGGCGCAGAATTTACTCTTAGTGATAAACAAATTCTTCTTTCAACTAAAGAGGATTTCCAAATTAAACAAATGGAACCAGTTTTACATGAGTCTCTTTCCAAGCGTGGTATAGATTTAAGAACCCTTAAACCAGGAACAGTTGACGTAGCAAATGGTTCTGCCAGACAGGAGATTACCCTTCAAGAAGGTATAGATAGGGAATTAGGAAAAAAAATAACTACTCTAGTAAAGCAATCAAAAGTAAAAGTTCAAGCTTCTATTCAGGGCGAAAGTATCCGTATTAACGGAAAGAAAAGAGATGAACTTCAGCAAATTATTCAAATTATTAAAGATCAAAAATATGATTTACCTCTTCAATTTGATAATTTTAGAGATTAAAGATGAGTAAATTTAAAAGCATAATAGCTCTTGTTAGAAAATCTTAACTTAATTAAGACTATCAATTAATGAAGGCATCTAAATTTTGCTATGTAATGCTTATTATTCTTGCTGGATGCTCTTCAGAGCAACCTGAGTTAGAGTGCATTAAGGTTGATACACAAATGGCCACAGTGCTTGTAGACTGTTCCCCAGAGCCTATAGTAGTTGAAGAATGTATAAGTTTAACTATTACCAGTTTAACTAGAGCACAAGTCTTTAGAGAAGCAACACCAATAAGATTCAGTGACTCTCAAGATGATCAGGATGTAAGAGATTTTTTATTAACGCTATATCCTTTAGAGGGTAAATCAACTCCAAGTCTAATGACCTTAAATCGGTTGGATGTTGCTTTTAAAAAGGATAGAGAGCTAGGTAATGTTTATATCTACAAAATTTTAGATTTAATGGATAGAAATTATGATATTAATAATTTCAGCGACGATGTTGCAGATCAACTAAAAGCCGAAGCTATAAGAATCTGTCAAAATAACTAATCTATTTAAGAAAGTACTAGTCGCTTAAAATAGATTTGATCAGAACCATTGTTTGAGACCATCTCCCAACCTTCCTGCCCTAGTTTATTAATTTCAATATTCATCATTAATAATTTCCAGTCACTACCATGCTCTTCTTTAAAATCTTCTGTTTCTGGATTGCTATAGCCCATTGAAGTCGAATTACTTAAGTCAGCTATTTTATATTCCCATTTTGGTGCAGTCATACTATCTCCTTATATAAAGTATTAATAATACTATGATTTATATTAAAACATTTTAAGGGTTTTTTCCTTTTCTTTTAAGACTATGCCAAAATAAATAAAAACTTTAAGGAGTAATTGTATGATTGGAGTTATAGCAACATTAAAAATAAAAGAAGGTTCAAGTAAAGATTTTGAAGCCGTAGCAAGCAAGCTAGTTGAAAAAGTAAATGCTAATGAGGAGGGGGTTCTCTACTATGATCTTTATAAGGATAATGAAACAACTTATATCTTTTTAGAAAAGTATAGAGATCAAGAAGCTCAAAATATCCATGGAAAAACAGATTACTTTCGATCCTTAGGAGCTGAAATGGGAGCTTTCATGACAGAAGCCCCTGATATTAAAATGCTTGAACTTATCTAATAAAAGCTATCGTGAATAAAGAGTATGAAGAGTTCATTGAGTCTGAAGAAAATAAGAAAATAAAAAAAGATGATGCCCAATTAAAACAGTCTGGAAGATGCCAATGTGGAGACATATCTTATTCTTTTGATAGAGATAAAGTTATATCAGCTCACAATTGTCATTGTAAAGACTGTCAGAGGTCTACAGGATCCGGTAAAGCTACAATTTTATTTATACCAAAAAAATATATTTTGATAAAAGGAGATCTAAAGTTTTTCGAGGTAAAAGGCTCATCAGGATCCCATGTGAGAAGGGGGTTTTGTGAGAACTGCGGATCAGGGGTTCTCAGTTATGCAAAAGAAATATCACATATCCAATATATCAAAGCTGGAACCTTAGATGACTCTAGCTGGCTTAAAATAGATTCTAATTTTTTTATTGACTCAGCGCATCATTGGAATAGCCCTGATAAAAACATAAAAAGCTTTAAAGGCAATCCTTCTATACCTTCTAATATTAAAACATTACTTAAATCTTTTTAAATCTATATACTTTTGTAATGGATTTCATTGCTGAATATCAAGAACCTTTAATATTTATTGCTGTTTTTCTACTTGCTTTTTTTTTAAGAAATAAGGAAAATAAAGACCAACTCAGACTTAAAATATATGCTGTAGTTATAGTTATAGGGCTTGCTTATGTTATATTTTTTTAGATTATAAGTTAGTATAATTCTTATAAAATGTAGTAAAACTACAAAAAATACCTTTAATTAATGCTTTAAATACAACTAATTTAAATTAGTTGACATTAAATAACTCATTATATATATTGACACTACAAATACTGCCTTGCTTTGATATATCGTTTATTTCATTGACGCCCAGTTCATAGAGCCTTTTGGTTCAGGATTGCGTTATGAATAAAAAATTTATAAAAAAATTACTCCCCCTAATAGTATTAACAGCATGTGGTGGTGGCGGCGGTGGAGGCGGATCTAATTCAGGTGGCGGAGATGGAGGTTACAACCCCAACAACGCTCCTGTAATAGATGCCTCTACTACCACTTATTCAGTATTAGAAAACCAAACTTCAGCTTTTACGGTTTCAGCTTCAGATGCTGATGGTGATACATTAACCTACTCTATAAGTTCAGGAGATGATTCAGCTCTTATGAGTATTAATTCCTCCGGAGTTGTAACATTTATTAGTTCTCCAGATTTTGAATTACCTTCAGATGCTAATACTGATAATAATTATCAAATTACGGTTACAGTCTCAGATGGCTCCCTAACAGACAGTGAAAACTTCACTGTAACGGTAACAAACGATACATCCGACGATGTTACAACAACTAATTTTGACGGAGTTTTGATTAGAGATGGCTACATTCAATCTGCAACTGTTTGCATGGCGGTAACTAATGCAGACGGGATTGATACTTGTGTAGATGCTACTTATTCAACTACAACTAACGCAGATGGTTCATTTTCATTAGAAATAGATGACAATATTACTGCGACCATTAAATTATTAGCTCAGGATGGTTTTAATCCTGTCACTGATGATGCAGATTCATTTACTATGGGCTTAATTGACCCTACTACTGATCAAAATCTTGTTATCTCACCATTAAGTACATTGCTTTATGGTGATAATAGATTCTCTTATGAATCCCTAAAGGAAAAGCTTGGTGTTAACTCAAACTTCATGATTCGTTTTGATGATCCTTATCTTAGCGTTAACGACGCTGCATCAAATAAAGCAGCCTTAGTAAATACTCAGTTGCTGATGATGTACGAGGCACTAAGTGCTCTTCAAAGTCAGTCAGGTGTTTCGAATAATTTAACAGCTGTTTCCACAATTAACGATGCTATTTTTAATCGAGATGCTTCAACCGAAACCTCCCTTGGTGATACAACTCTAGTAAGAGATGTGCTACTTAATCTTGATTTACCTAATTACACAGTTACAAATGCACAACTAGAGAGCCTATCAGGAAGTTTTTCATCATTTTTACAAAAGGTTTATGTTGATTCAGATAATGAGCAGGCATACTTCTCTATGACAGCAAGAGATCATGTGACTCCTCTTCTAAAAGGAATTTTGGATGATACAGTTGATAGCACTGAAATTGATCAAATAATTTTTAATACCCTGCAATGGATCTCAGATAAAAGCTCAAGAACAAATCTTACCGATGTTGAAGACTTTAGAACAACATCCTATACAGTTGGAAATAGCGGTTCTGCGTACTATACAGTTGATGGTGTTAATGCAGATTCAACTGCGTTAGTAATATATGCAAAAGTTGGAGATACTATAGTCTTTGAGCCAACCGCAAACAGTGTTTTTACTGCACATCCATTTGAAATATCTACAACTCAAAATGATACCGCTGGTAATAATAATATTGGTTCAAATCAAGGATGGAGCCAGTCAAATAATAGTCTTACAGTAACGGCAGATACACCAACAGTTCTTTATCCTCATTGTGGAGTGCATTCAGGTATGTACACTAATGGAAGAATAGAGATAGTGACAACATTTGATCAATCAAAACTAGACATTAATGAAACTTCTGGTGCATTAGAGGTAAATGGTACTGTTTCTGTAGGCCCATACAAAGGCGCTTCAGGATATACACACAAAGTCTATTTAAGAACTGCTGATGCTGGAGATAGTCAACATGCACATGAGTTTAAAGAATATCCTGGAATAACTTTCTATATGCCGGCTGGGCAGGGTTATCACGGACAAGATACAACTTCAGGGGAACTTAGCTTTAAAACTAAGTCGCATTATTAAGTATTTAATTATGATGCTTGGGATTACCTCTCTCAATTCCAGTTTTCATAGTTTTTAAATAACTTAATTTTCTGGGGCCATTTCATATGGCCCCTTTTTTATTTATACTTTAATTAAACAACAGGAATTATTATGGCTAAAGGTTTAGACAAACAAAAAAATGAAAAGAAAAAAGGCAAAACTTTAAAAGAAAAAAGAAAAGAAAAGAAAGAAAAGAAAAAGTAATTTTTTATACTTTTTAATTGACCCTTTCTTTATTCATGACGATAACTGCTTTATAGATAAAGAAAGGAAGTATTAGCCAAGGAACTTGGCTTTGTAGCATTACACTTCGACCATTAAATTCAAATAATAAGGGATTTATATATGGCCCAGCAGGTGATAACGGCGCCCATGAAAGATCTTTACCAACTGAAAGTTGGTCGTGGTATAAGAACATCTCAACAAAGATATTTTGTCCAATACACCAGGCCATAAAGATACCAAAGGCACCCCAATTCCAATATTTAAATATATTATTATCTCTTCTTGCATAGCGCCACATTAACCATAATCCGCCAAGCGTTATAGATCCGGCATCAGCAAGAGAATTCATAGCCCAATTAATATTGATAGGTAGCCATTGATTTAATGTCGCTGAACGTCTTATATCAACTGCATCACCATCTACCCAGCCATAGGTAAACCAAAGCTCCCACCCTATAGCGCAAGCTAAGAATGCACCAATATATATAGTTGGTACCCAATGAGGAAGAGATGATCGTTTTGAAATAATAAGGTAGATTGGCAACAGCGCTGCTACGTAAACTATAACTATTACTCTTAGTTCTTCAAAGGTCATAATTGTTCATAATAAATATACTTAATGTATGTCTAACTCTATATTAATACATGATCGAAATGTATCATATTAATTATCTTTAAATAGCATTTATATTATGAATAAATCACTAGCAACTCTTACTAGACATAACGATGTATCCATCATCACTCTTGATGACGGCAAGGCCAATGTATTTTCATACGATATGCTGTTTTCTCTTAACGAATGCCTAAAAGATGTTCCAAAAGATTCTGGCTCACTTATCTTAGCTGGAAGAGATGGTATATTTTCAGGTGGATTTGATTTAAAAACTCTTGGATCTGGCGATGTTGATGCCATTATTAAAATGGTTAGGTTGGGGTATAAAACTCTTTTAGACCTTTACGCATTTCCAAGACCTGTTGTTGCTGCAGTTACAGGGCATTCTGTTGCTTTAGGTATATTTGTAACCTGTTGTGCTGATTACAGGATTGCTATTGATGGTAATTACATATGCCAAGCTAATGAAGTTAGAAATAATATGGATATACCAATTCAAATAATGGAAATTGTTAAAGCCAGAGTAAACAAAAAATATTTCTACAGAGCTGTGCTTCATGGTGATCCTTTAAATATGAATCAGGCTGTTGAAGCTGGTTATATTGATGAGCTAGTAAATGCTGAAGATTTGATGAAGAGAGCATTAGAGAAAGCGGAAGATTTAGCAACTCTTGGCCATCCTTTTTACGAAAATACTAAAAATGTTGCTCAAGCAGACACTGTTAAAAAAATTAGTGATGCAATTTTCTAAAATAAATTCTAATTAAAATTTTTATACGTAAAGTATTGAATTCCAGTACTATTGTTACTTAAATTTTTTACTACAGATTGAGATAAAATCTTAACATCAACTCCTTTATAGTCGATTAATCCCCCAATCATAAAAGGTTTAGTTAATAAGCTGATATATTCACCAAGAAATACATCAAATCTATATGAATTTTTATTTTTCTCCCAATCAATACGTCCGCACATGTGAGCAGGTCTAAAAATATTTGTAGATTCAAAATTCATACTAATAATTTGATCCTCAACTTCACCCTTAGTTTTAAGATAGGTATTGAATGATTTAGAATTTGCTCCTACTGCTGAAACAATCGATATTTTTTGAATACCTGATTTTTTTGCTGCTTTGGCAAGATTGATAACATGCTGCTTATCAATCTTTATAAACGATGAAATATCTTTCTTTTTGAGATAAATTAAATCCCAAACCTTTAAAGGGGTTCCAAGGCATATAACGAGATGATCTGAGGAGGGTAGGTGACTATCAGCACTGAGTTTGTCAAAATCAAATATAAGATTGGTCGCGTTACTAGGAAGATTGTTGGGAATTTTCCTTGATAGCGTTATTAATTCAACATCTTTTTTTGCCAGCTCCTGCATTATATGATTACCTGCAAAGCCCGAAGAGCCAACTAAAAGAATTTTCTGTTTGTTCATAAAAAGATTTTATATTATCTATAAGCTCTAATGTAATTAATACCAATAAATACACCATCATAATTTTGAGACATATCTCATATAGATAAGTAAAATAAACGAATGACAGTTTCAACTACTAATTTTTTTTCTACTAATATTTTAGATATGTCTAAAAGAGAGAAAACTTACTTTAGCCTCATAGATGCATCAATTGATTTATTGGCTGATAAAGGCTTTCATAACGCATCAGTGAAAGAAATATGCCAGCAATCACAGGTGGCTAACGGAACTTTTTATAACTATTTTGTAGATAAAGAAGATATCTATTCCCAAGCATCTTTATATATTTCAAGACACCTGACTAAACATTTAGACTCTGAGAAATCTAAAGTTAAGGGCGCAGCTAATATTTTTAAAACTGGATATTTAGAATATATCAATTACCTTGCAGCAAGACCTAATTGGGCAGCTGTATTAATACAGAGTCAAAGAGGGCATTATGGAAAAGATGTATGGGGTCTAAATAAAAGACGCGTGTCAGCTGATATTAGGCGAGGTATAAAAGAAGGTGTTTTTGGAATTAAATTTGACAATTTTCTTGTAGATCAAATCATGCAAATTGTGCTTCATTCCATAGGTCAGCAAATTATATTTGCTCCAAGCAAAAGTATTACAAATAAAACTAGCATAGCGATAATGAGGTTATTGAAATATGAAGAATCTTAAAGAAACAATAAAAATGTTTATTGAGCACAAGCCTGAGTTCCTAGAGATTTTAGGTTTTGAGGATTGCTCATTTGATGAGGATAATGAAATATATTCATGTATTTTTAATCCATCAATCGCATTAACGCACACCAATGGAACAATAGTTCAAGGTGGGTTTGTTGCTGGAATGCTGGATTCAGCAATGGCTCAATACATACTAAACTTGCATGAGTTTAAAGTGAATCCATTGTCTTTGGATATCAATGTGCAGTATTTATTACCCTGTAGACCAAAAAGACTAGAAGTTCATGCAAAGATTTTAAAGATGGGAAAATCAATTGCATTCACCTCAGCTGAGCTATATCAGGATGGAAATCTTGTGGCAGCGGCAACTGCAACAAACAAACTGATAACTCTCAGATAATACACATGCTATATATATTTAATATATAATTTTTGATATGAATAATGAGCAAGCAAAATTTACCAAAATGATTGATGGTACAGAAGATGATTATAAAATCATTGGTGGTTGGGGTATGGAGCATACACTTAGTCTTTCTGGAAGACTTCTAGAACATATGAAGCTTTTAAAAGGTGACACAGGTGGTTTTGCTGTAGATAGACTTACTCACTGCTTACAAACTGCAACAAGAGCACATAAGGATGGAAGAGATACCGAGTATGTTGTCTGCGCATTACTTCATGACATAGGTGATACTTTGGGACCATCTAATCATGCTGATATTGCAGCAACCATATTAGAGCCTTATGTTTCTGAAGAAAATCATTGGATTGTGAAACATCACGGCATCTTTCAAGGTTATTATTTCTTTCATTTTCTTGGTTTGGATAAGAATATGCGAGATAAATACAAGAATAATAAGTACTTTAACAAGTGTGCAGAATTTTGTGCAAAGTATGATCAAAATAGCTTCGATCCTGATTACGAATCTTATAAGTTAGATTTCTTTATTCCTATGGTTGAAGAGGTCTTTAGAGCTCCTAAAAAATCTATATATAACTCTTAATAGCAAATCATGGAAAAAGAGGAATTATATAAACTTCTTTTACCCATAAAACCAAAAAATACTTTTGCTCAATCTGAGCATCCGCAGAAACCAGACTATTCAATAACATATAACTGGGCAGCTTTACCAGACATTGTAGGTCTTCAGCATCAAGTTCCAGATGAAAATTATTCATCCATTACAGACTCTTCAGAAATAGATGTTTTTTACATTCACCCCACAGGTTTTTTTGGCAAACATTGGAATTGCAGAGTAGATAAGAATATTGCTTCTTATGACAGAACAGAATTAATGCTCATAAATCAAGCTAGTGTTTTTAACGAGTCTTGTAATATATATGCACCGCATTATCGGCAGGCTACTTACTACTCTTACTTCGATAGAGATGAGGATGGATTTAACGCCCATGACCTAGCTTACAAGGATGTTGAGGATGCTTTTGAGTATTATTTGGAGAACTTTAATAATGGAAAGCCTTTTATTATTGCAGCCCATAGCCAAGGATCTCTTCATGGACAAAGACTTATTCATAATAAAATTCAAAATACTTCTTTAAAAGAGCAGATGGTATGCGCGTATCTAATTGGGTATATGATTCCTGAATGTCATTTTAAAACTTTATTTCCAAACTTAGAACCATCCAGATCACCCACTGATACTGGAACAATTATTACCTATGCAACTGTAATGGAGGGTCATACCAGAGCTAGAGAAAAAACAATTTTCTGGCTTCCTGACGGCTGGACAAAGCAAGATATGGATCAAAAAATAATTACTACAAATCCACTCTCATGGACATTAGATGATGTTTGGGTAAATACATTAGATATAAATTTAGCTGTAACTACTAAAGCTAAAAATTATAATTTTGCTGATCGTTTAGCTACTGAATATTCTGGCTCTATAAAGTCCATCATTCCATCAAACCAACAAGATTTTAATTGCAAGATTAACCCTAGCAATGGCTTGCTTGAAACAAAAGGCGAGCTCGTTGATAAAATAAGAAAATTAGTAACCTCAGGTGATTTACATAGTTTTGATATTTCATTATTCTGGGGGTCTTTACGAAAGAATGTTAAAGATCGTATTCAAGCATTCATCTAATGTTTAAATATACTCTTTTAATTTTATTACTTGGAATTAACTATCCTATGAATGCATATAATGAGGGTTACTCAGACAATAATGGAGTTAAGATATTCTATAGAGATTATGGTCCTATAGGTGCTGAGCCGATTATCCTTGTTCAGGGTTTAGGGGGCCAATTAACTCAATGGCCTGATAACCTAATAGATCTTTTAAGAGATAATAACTTTAGACCTATTGTTTACGATAATAGAGATATAGGTTTTTCTACAATGTTTACAGGAACTCCTAACTACACTACTGATTATATAAAATACCTGTTAAGACTCCCACTTAAGTCTGAATATTCAATTGAAGATATGGGTCTTGATGGCATATCGGTTCTAGATGAGTTGAAGATAGAATCAGCTCACTTATTAGGTATGTCTATGGGTGGAATGATTGCACAAATCATGGCATCAAATCATCCCAATAGAGTTAAGTCATTTACACTCATCGCATCCACCGCTGCAACTCCTAGCCCCCTCAATAGCCCAACAAAAGAAGTTAGAAATCTACTTTTAGATAGATCCATAACTAGCAATACTTCTTACGAAGAGAGATACCAGCGTGCAGTAAAACTTATTAGCGCAATTGGAATGGATGGGTATGAATTTGATACCCCTGAATTTAAAGAACAAGCTATAAAGAATATGAAACGCTCAAAAGACGATACTGGATTTTCAAGACAGCTACTTGCTATTCTTTCGTCAAAAAATAGATTCAATAAGATTAAAGCTATAAACATTCCTACTTTGATTATTCACGGAGCAGATGATCCATTGCTTAAGGTTAAAAATGCCTACAAGATGCATAAATTAATACCTGAAAGTGAATTAATAATAATTGATGATATGCGTCATCTTATAGAGCAACCTATACTCGAACAGTTTGAAAAAAGGCTTCTTCAACACTTAAATTCTAATTCATAAAATAAAAAATGATATCAACAAGTCTTAAAAGAAATTATGCAATTGGGGCAGCTGCAAATGGTGTTAAGACTGACATGTTCACTTTCTTTTTACTATTTTTTTATACTAATATTGCAGGATTGGAACCAGCTTTAGCTGGTTTAGCTATTTTAGTTGCCTTGTGTGTTGATGCAGTTACTGATCCTTTAATGGGAACAATAACAGACAGAACTAATTCAAGATGGGGAAGAAGACATCCTTATATGTTTGCTTCATTCATACCTCTATCAATAGGCTACGTATGCTTATTTATACCAAATCCTAGTTGGGATGTTTCGCAAAGTGGATTATTTTTATGGATGGTTAGTTTTGCAATTCTAACTCGAGTGGGCATGACTTTATTTGATATACCTCATAGAGGCTTAGGAGCAGAACTTTCAAAGGACTATGAAGAGCGAGCATTAATAATGTCCTGGAGAGAATTATTTGGCTGGCTGGCTGGACTAACTAACGCATTTTTAGGTTATTTTATCTTTTTAAGGGCGACGCCTGAGTATCCTCGAGGCATGTTAAATCCAGAGGCATATCTTCCATTTGCATTTGCAGGCGCTGCAATAATGGTCGTATCTATTTTATTTTCATCTTTTACAACTCTTAAAACTGGAAAATCACTTTCAAAATGGGAAGGGTCATTAAAGCTAGTCGACATTCTGAAAGAATTAAAAATAGCTTTATCTAATAGATCCTTTATAAGACTCTTCTTTATAAACTTAACGCTAGCGATTGCATGGGGTCTCGGTAACGCTTTAACACTTTATGTGAATACATTTTTTTGGGAATTCACTACTGTTCAAATTACAGCCTTTTTACCAGTTTACGCAGTTTGCTCATATTTCGGTTTTCTATTAACGCCAATGCTCATTAAAAAATATGATAAGAAATATATTGTTATATGTTCTTTAAGTGTAGTTTCATTTATGACAGTTATGCCTTTTCTCTTCTTTAACCTTGGTATGACTCCAGAAAAAGGTTCGTGGATGTTACTTCCATTTCTATCATCTTTTCTTATTTTTGGTATGACATTTAACATTATCGGTATTATGACCAGAGATTCTATGCTCGGTGACATTAGTGATGAAGTTGAGCTTGATAGCGGTAAAAGGCAAGAGGGTATTCTCTATGCCGCTGTATCTTTCATGCAAAAAGTTAATACTGGTTTAGGGAGCTTTACTGCGGGACTAGTTTTATCATTTATAGGCTTTAAAGGCTCAGTAAGTTCGAGTGAAGAGATATATTCATTGATTGTTATCCAAGGACCTGTTGTAGCCATTTTGATATTAATACCAACATTTCTTGTTTATAAATACAAAATTACTCGGGCTAAGCATGCTGAAATTATTGCAGCTTTAAATACATCTTCTTAAGATAAATAATTATATCTATCTATCCATAATTCAAATAGAATCACTTTATGAAAATTATAGATAATCTAATCTTAATTCCCTGGTTACTAGGCTTCATAAATTTAACAACACCTTTTGATAATATCTATCTCTTTTGGACTATCAGTATCATATTTTATGGATTAGTATTTGCTCATTTAGTTGAAAGCATCATCTTTAGAAAAAAAATTATTAATGGACCAAAAGGTCCCTGGATTGGGTTTTCTTTAACCCTTGTTTATGGCGTTTTATTCTTAAAAACTTTTAGTCAAAAAAGTTAATGGAAACTGTATACGAAGAATCAGATATTCCTAAAGGATCATCGGGTGTTTGGAGTTTGGCGTGGCCAACAATCATCACTAATCTTTTATTTGCATCATCCTCTATCATCGCTATTAAAGTTGTAGGCGGTCTTGGCCAAGATGCTGTTGCAGCAACTATTACAGGTCAGAGAATTAGCTTCATTCTTCAAGCAGTTCTCATGGGCATTTTATCCGGAACAACAGCACTCATGGCAAGACATTGGGGAGCAAAAGAGCCTAAAGAAAGTAGTCAGTATTTATCTCAAACTGTTCAATTAACACTAGCTTTTAGTTTAGTATTTTCAATACTGCTTTGGTTATATGCAGAGCCTTTTGTAGCTTTTCTTGGTCTAAAGGGCGATGCCTTATCAATGTCCGTTGTTTATTTAAAATACTTATCTCCATTTCTACCTCTTTTAGCAATTGGCCTATCTATTACAACTGGCTTCAGATCTATAGGCGATGTTAAAACTCCATTAATAATTTCAGTCATTATGAATATTATTGGTGTTAGTTCTATGATTGTTCTAACTCATGGGTATCTTGGTTTTAATAATTATGGTGTATATGGAGCAGCTATAGGAAATGGCATATCCTTTTTTTGTGGAGCTCTATTATCTTTACTTGCTTGGAGATCTAATCTTGTAAAAACTAAGTATTCACCTTTGTTTGTAATTGATATCCCAAGGATCAAAAATATATTTGATGTTGGTTTACCTGCTGCATTAGAACAAGTAGTATTTCAGTTAGGTATAAATGCATTTCTTATAATCGTAGCTCAATATGGAACTACAGCCTATGCTGCATATGGAATAGGTATACAAATATTAGCTTTTTCTTTTGTTATTGGATTTGGATTCTCCATGGCTGGAGCAAGTCTAGTAGGTCAGCATATGGGGGCTGAGGATAATTTTCAGGCCAAGAGATCAGCCTGGAGCGGCATGAGGCTATCTATAACCTTTATGACAGTTTTTGGTGCATTTATTGTTTTATTTGCCGAACAAATTGTTGGCTTTTTAATTAATGATGCTGAGGTTATTAGATTAACTGTAATTTTTATATGGATTATGGGATCACTTCAGCCATTAATGGCAATAGAATTTTCTTTAGGAGGCGCACTTAGAGGCGCAGGTGATACTAAATCACCTTTACTTATAACATTAACTTGTTTGCTACTAATACGGGTCTTACTAGCTGTAATTTTCTTGTATTCAAATATGGATGTTGAGTGGATATTTGCAACTTTAATTGCTGACTATTCAGTTAAAGCCTTTTTATATGTAAAAACCTTTAGATCTGAAAAGTGGATGGATTCTTTAGATATTAAGGCAAGTCGTTAGAAAGATTATCTAAGGCCTTGCTTATTCTAGACCAAAGTTTCTTCTCATCAGCTCCGGCATCTTTTGCGGGTAAATTAGAATAAAAGTCGACTAGTAATTTCTCAATGATCACTTTATTGTTATTAGAACCCTTGTTAAATTTATCAGCTAGCATTTCAAATTGAATAGCCTGTCTCATTTTTAAATCTTTTTTCAAACCTTCGATGTTACCCATTAGTTCAAGCTTAATACATGCATAGATAAGCTTATCTTTATCTAATTTATTCTCTGAATCCTGAATAGCAGCCAGTATTGATTTGGGAAGGGTAAGCCCATCTGCATTCTTTTTACCTAATAATATTTCAAATAAATCTTTATAAGAATCTACCTTGGCATTATTTAACTGATCACTAATATCTTTTTGATACGCATCAACACTTTTCATAAATGCATACATTTCTTTAGACTTTTGAAGATTAACAAGAGACTCGACGCCTGATCTTAATTCAGAGGGGCTTTTAGATTTACTTTGTAGATCTTTGGTTAAAAGTTTTAAAATCTCTAAATCTTTTTCAACATCTTCTTTTTTTGCATTAAAGAACCTATCAGCTGATTTATTAAATTTATCCCATAGCTTGTTATCATTTTTTCTTCCAGCAGAGCCCGCTAATTTCCATTGCTGCTTAAGATCATTAAATTTCTTAATACAGGAATCATTATCATCATCATTTATAAGATCAACTTTAGAAATTAAAGATTCTTTAGCTTTTATAACTATATTTTCTTGACGTTCTATTTCTTTGGAAATTGGTTTCTTAGCTTCATAGTATTCATCTCTAAGCTTTTTTAAATCTTTATCTAGAACAGGTGCAAATTCCTTCCATTGATTAAAAATAGTATTGATAAAGTTAATTAAACTTCTAGCATCAGACCATTTGCCTGAACTGTCTTCAACAAATTGGTTCATTTGTGTAACTAGATTTCTTCTTTGAGCAGCATTTTGAATTTTCTTTTCTTTAAGCTCATCAAAAAATTCCTTACAAGGCTCCCACGCTTTATTAGTGAGCTCATTAAAAGCTTGCCACTGTTCTCTTCCTGCAGGTCTGCTTGAAAGGTCTAAGAGCTGCCATTTGGCCTGTAGGTCATGAATTATATTAGCTTGCTTCTTTGGCGTGTCTGAAGGATTTTCAACAACCTTTTTAATAGCATCTATAAGCTCATTTCTCTTTGGGTTAGCAGCAAAGGAAGAAACATCATCATAATATCGTGATTGAGCAAGAGCAGCATTAAACTTATGGCGTAATCTGTTGGGCGCTTTCCCAGATTTTTTCATCTGATTATTAACGTCTCGCACGATTTTCTGTGCTTTTTTAATAGCACCATCTGCAAAAAGCTTTTCAGCTTGATCTAAATCTTGAAATAAATCTTTACTAGTTTCCACATTAACCCTTATGAAGTTTATAATTAAAAAATGAAAAAACGAATTCTAACAGGAATTACGACAACTGGTACTCCTCATATAGGAAATTATTTAGGCGCAATAAAGCCAAGTATTCATTTAGCCCAAGAAAGCTCTGAATCTTTTTTCTTTTTAGCAGACTATCATGCTCTTATTAAAACAACTGATTCTCAAAGCATCAGAGCATCTGTTAATGATATTGCTTTGGCATGGCTCTCATCTGGATTAGATACAAATACATCATTTTTCTATAGACAGTCTGATATTAAGGAGATTACAGAACTGAGCTGGATCTTAACTTGTATTACAGCTAAAGGCTTAATGAATAGGGCCCACGCATACAAAGCAGCGACTGCGGAAAATAAAACTGATGAAGATAAAGGAATAAATATGGGTTTATTTTCATACCCAATTTTAATGGCTACAGATATTTTAATTTTTAATTCAACTCATGTTCCTGTCGGGCCTGACCAATTACAACATCTTGAAATGACAAGAGATATTGCTAATCGATTTAATCATCTTTACAAAAAGATTTTTAATATACCTGAAGCGATAATTCAAGATGATGGGAAAGTTGTACCTGGAATAGATGGAAGAAAGATGAGTAAGTCATACAATAATATTATTCCTCTTTTATCAGATGAAAAAACCTTAAAAAAATCAATTGCAAAAATTGTGACAAATTCACTTGAGCCAGGAGACCCTAAAGATCCAGATGGATGTAATGTTTTCAATCTTTATTCTCATTTCTCAACTGCTGAAGAGCAGTCTGAGTTTAAAAGTGAGTACCTTGATGGAATCTCATGGGGCGATGCTAAGAATAAATTATTTACTAAGATTAACGAAGAGTTAAGCCCTATAAGAGAAACATTTAATAAATTAGAGCAAGATAAGAATCTTGTTAACGATTTGCTTGATGCTGGTGCTACAAAGGTTAAACCCTTTGCTTCAGATATGCTTGGTGAAATCAGGGAGCTCGTTGGCATTTCAAAGCTTGGCTAAAATAATACCGCTCAAAGCATCAAGATCTCATCTTGATAATATTCAAAGTATAAAAGTAAGATTAAGTAATCATGCAACTTTTGCGTCTCTTCAGTGGGATATTAACGATAAATCCAATTTAGATTGGAGTAGCTTATTTTCAATTATTACTTTAAGCAGTGAATATAATTTTATTCACCTAAATCACAACTCCTTTTCATTGAATGGATTTCATGGTCCATACAATATTAATAATGCCAATCATCAATCTTTTGATTTAATAGATTCAGAATTCTTCTACTCGTCTTTAAATAGCATTTTGGCAAAAGATCATTGGCTGCAACCACCAATGGATAACAGTAAAGTATCAATTTTATTGCACAGAGCTAATGATCTAAGTAAAAGTTCATCCCAAATCTACATGCTTAATTCAAGTTTTAATAAACCCACTAGACCTTATGATCATGAGTGGAGTCACACTTTTATTGAATATTATGAATATTTTATAATTACTCCTAATAAAGTTTTTGTATGGAGTTTAGTCTATGAATAGTGGTGGCTTTTGGCTTAAATTTGGACTCTTTACTGTTGGCTTAGGTCAGTCATTTGTATTCGTACTGGTACCACCATTAGCTAGAGATTTAGGGCTCTCAGAAGTTCAAACTTCTACCATCTTTGCAATTTCGGCAGTAGCTTGGGCTTTAACAAGTGCGGGCTGGGGTAGGGCAAGTGATACCTATGGAAGAAGAAATATAGCTATTCTTGGCCTTGTAGGCTATGCGATATCAATGATCGCTCTCATTACACCTTTATTTTTAGTCGAAAGGAATGTCTTGGATGTTATCTATCTATTTCCTTTACTTATTCTGGGTCGTCTTATAAACGGCATCATTGGCTCGGCAACAAGACCGGCATCTTTTGCTTATGTAGCTGATACAAGCTCAAGAGAGGAGAGGACTTTAGAGTTTGCAAGGATGGAATCAAGCTTTTTAGTTGGAACTGTTATGGGTCCATTAATTGGCGGCATGTTATTTTTAATTACTAAAGAGACTCCATTTTATTTATTTAGCGCTTTAGCATTAGTAGGTTCAATTGGAATATATTTCAACTTAGAGCAGCATGAAATCAAACCAAGGGATCCAGAAGTATCAAAGATATCATATTCATCTAATAACGTTTGGCCATTCTTATTTCTAGCATCATTGACAAGTTTATGCCAAGCCTCATTACTTCAATCCATGGGTTTCTTTGTAACTGATACCTTTTCTTCACTCGATGATATTCCGATATTAATTAGTATTTCTTTTGCCCTCATATCAATTTCAGCAATCGTTAGTCAATATTTATTTACAGATTTAATAGCCTTAAATAATTATAAATTACTGATATGCGGCTCTTTATTAATGGCTATATCATATTATGCCATGAGTTATGCTGACACTATTGCAACTTATTATTTAACATTGATATTTAATGGTTTTGGTATTGGTATGATGAGACCTGCGACAGCATCAAGCCTATCTCTGAGTCAATTATCTGAAAATCAAGGCTCTGCTGCTGGTTATCTTGGGTCTGTTATGCCGATAGGTCATATGATGGTGCCTTTAGTAGCTATGCCAATATATGCAATTCAGCCAAATTTTCTTTATGTATTTAGTGCGGGATTATGTATTCTTATACTTTTCTTTATAATAGTTCATCCAATCTTTAAGGAAAATTTAATTGATTAAAACGAAAGCATTATTATTGGTAAATCTTGGCACGCCAGATACCCCATCCTATTGGAGTGTATATAAATTTTTAAATCAATTTCTAATGGATAAACGTGTTCTGGATTATCCTTTCATTTTTAGATTTATTCTTGTTAATTTTATAATTTGTCCATTAAGGTCTTTTTCATCCTCAAAGATATATAGAAAATTATGGAACCCAACTACTGGGTCCCCATTACTTCACAATACTAAGAAATTAACTGAAAAAATAGAGAATTTATTACCTGATTTTAATGTAGCTTACGCAATGCGATATCAAAAACCCTCAATTGAAGAAAAATTAAATAAGCTTTTAGAAAATAATCCTGATGAGTTAATAATATTACCTTTATTTCCGCATTACGCAGCATCAACAACTGGCTCAGTCTTTGCTGAGATTTCAAGAGTACTTAATAAAAGGTGGGCAGTGCCTAAAGTTAAATTTATTAATCAATTTTACGATGATGAGTCTTTCCTCGATGCTTGGATAGATCAAGCGCAATCTTTTGATATTAAAAGTTACGACAAGATTATTTTTAGTTATCATGGCCTTCCTTTAAGCCATGTAGATAAAATTTATCCTGATTCCTTATGTTCAGATAATGATTGTGAATCTGGAATTACAGTAGAAAATAAATTCTGTTATAAAGCTACAACCTACGAAACCACCAAACTATTAGCAAATAAATTGGGTATAGAGTCAACTGACTTTATTGTCTCTTATCAATCTAGGCTTACCAAAAACTGGCTTGAGCCTTTTAGTGATGAGGTTTTAAAAGAACTGGCTTTATCTGGCTCTAAAAATGTATTGGTTTTTTCACCGGCTTTTACAGCAGACTGTCTTGAAACAATTATCGAGATAGGTGATGAATACAAAGAGCTATTTATAGAAGCTGGCGGAGAGAATCTTGACTTCGTACCATCATTAAATTATTCAGATAAATGGGCTAATGCTATTATTAAAATTATAAATAAAAGAGGATAAAAAGAATGTTTAAAGATGACTTGTTAAAAGGTAAAAGAATTCTAGTAACTGGTGGAGGAACTGGTCTTGGCAAAGAAATGGCAACTCATTTTGCAAAGCATGGTGCTGAAATATTTATATGTGGAAGAAGAGAAAATGTTCTTAAAGAAACAGCCAATGAGCTTACTAAAGAATATGGAGCCAAGGTACATTTCTCAACCCTAGATATTAGGGACTCTAGAGATGTCGATAGTTACATACAAAGTATATTTGATTCAGGTCCTTTAGACGGCTTAGTTAATAATGCAGCTGGTAACTTTATATCTCCAACCAAGGATTTATCACCAAAAGGTTTTGATGCTATTGCTAATATCGTATTTCATGGAACTTTCTATGTCACTCATGCTATTGGCAAGAGATGGATCGAATCAAATCATAAAGGATCTATTATTTCTATTCTAGCTACTTGGGTATGGACCGGTTCTCCATATGTTGTTCCATCAGCGATGTCAAAATCTGGCCTTAATGCAATGACTCAATCTTTAGCAGCAGAATGGGGCCAATATGGAATTAAAGTTAATGCAATTGCACCCGGACCATTTCCTACAAAAGGAGCTTGGGAGAGACTAAATCCTAAAGGTGAAGATGAAAGCGTAATGCAAGACCACCCAATGGGAAGAGTTGGAGAAATGAGCGAGCTGCAGAATCTAGCAACTTTCTTAATGGCGGATGGTTGTGAGTACTTAACTGGACAAACTATTGCAATTGATGGAGCTCAATATCTAACTGGCGGTGGAACTTTCTCAAACCTCTCAAAATTATCTGAGGATGATTGGGAACAAATGAGAAACATGATAAGGTCAACTAATAATAAAGATAAGGCTGATAGATAACAGTGGGATACATTATGGAAAATACATACGAAACAATGAATGGCGTCTTAAGAGCTCAGAAAAAACACTTTATAAAAGAGGGAGCTCCTTCTATTGACCTAAGAGTAGATAGACTTAATAGACTAAAATCTTTGATTATGGATAACAGGTATGACTTTGTTGAAGCCTTGAACTCTGACTTTGGCAACAGATCTAAAAATACTTCATTAATGACAGATGCTTATACTATAGTTCCTGAGATCGACAATGCTATTAAAAATATTAAAAAATGGACTAAGGTAGATAAAAGATCTTCTAACTTTCCAATGGGACTCCTCGGAGCCAAGTCTTATGTAAGTTATGAGCCTCTTGGAACTGTAGGAATGATTTCTCCATGGAACTTTCCAGTAAACCTTGGTTTTGGACCACTTGCATCTATCTTTGCAGCTGGTAATCAGGTTATGCATAAGCCTAGCGAACTATCGCCTCTTTCAGCAGCTTTAATGAAAGATTTATGCGACAAGGCTTTTGATGAAACAGAGTTTGCTACATTTTTAGGCGGCCCTGAGGTTGGATCGGCATTCACTAAGCTACACTTCGATCATTTGCTCTATACAGGCAGTGGAGAGATTGCTAAACATGTCATGCAATCAGCTGCTCAAAACTTAGTTCCAGTAACGCTTGAGCTGGGTGGTAAGTCTCCTGTTGTTATAGGAAATAGTGCTGATATGAAAGTGTCTGCAAAGAGAATTATGTTTGGAAAGACTATGAATGCAGGACAGATATGCCTAGCTCCAGATTATGTCTTGGTACATAAAAATAAAAAAGATGAATTTATTTCTGAAGTAGAAAATGCTGTTAAGGAATTCTATCCTTCAATTAAAGATAATGAAGACTACACATCTATAATTAATGAAAGACATTTCGACAGAATTAATTCACTTATTACTGACGCAAAAGAAAAGGGTGCTCATATCAACCAGATAAACCCATCAAATGAAGATTTCAGTCAGCAAGAATTTTATAAGATTCCGCCAACACTTATTACAAATACCACTGAAGATATGAATGTTATGCACGAAGAGATATTTGGACCAGTTCTGCCTGTAGTTACCTACGAAAATATTAATGAAGCATTAGATCTTATTAACTCTAAGGATAGACCTCTTGGTTTATATTATTTTGGTTCCAATAAAGATGAGCAAGCTAATATTTTAAATAACACCTCTTCGGGAGGCGTTACTATCAATAATGTAGTTGGTCATATTCAACAGAAAGATCTTCCTTTTGGAGGAGTAGGGCCTTCAGGTATTGGTAGATATCATTCTTTTGATGGGTTTAAAAATTTCTCTAACCAAAGGGCTGTTTTTAAAGATATTGGTTTTAAATTTGATAAAGCCTTTGAAGCTATAAGACCTCCCTACAAGGGAAGCATTGAAAAAGTATTAAAATCACTACTAAAATAAATTATGGTTAGTTTACCCATTCGCCTGGGTTA
>CAYFJC010000017.1:0-23215 GCA_964343355.1 uncultured Gammaproteobacteria bacterium
CAAGTACAAACCAGGCTGCTTGACTATTTATATATTGAATACCTTTATTTGTTTCAAAGGATGTTCCTTCTAAGGCAAGAAGGCTATCTGGTATTAAATTAAAAATACCACATAAGACAATTGCACTAAATGCAAATAGACCGATAAAGAAACCTTTGTTTTGATAGGCGTGCATATCTATATCCTAATCTTTTTTTATAAAAAAGGGAGCCTAAGCTCCCTTTAAATTCATTATCAATTAAAACTTTTTATAAAGTTCTACTGCGTAACTTCTTCCATAATCCTGATGCACATCACCAACATATCCCCATGTGTACTCATCAGCTAAAGGAGCTCTAGTATCTTCAAGATTTCTGACCTGAGCTTTAATTCTCAGACCTTTTCTGAACTTATAAGAAAGACTGAAGTTTAAAGTTAGCATTGATTCAATTAACCAGAAATCTCCACAATTATCTCCAGACCAGCTAGATGTTCCTGAACATGCATAGTTTCCATCAGAAGTTTTAGCATTGTCTGTAACACCTGTTTCAAAGAATTCACCAACCATGGTTCCAGTTAGATATGCTGACCATGAACCATTTCTCCATGAAATGCTTCCTGAATATTTATCTTCAGGATAAGCTCTTCTTCCAAAAGTACCAATCAGATCTCCAAATCCAGCAGGAGCTATTAAGCCTTCTAATGGACCACCAGCTTTTACAGCTTCTATAAGTGCAGCACTTTGTGCACCAGGCACTTGCTCAAACTCGTCATAAGAAACTTTAGTAAATTTAGCACCAAAATCTCCAACATCTGTTTCTCTAGAGTAAACAATTGAAAGATCAGTACCAGCCATATTTCTATCATCTAAATTGACATATGTATCCATTACTCTGATAACTTGACCAGCCTCACACAAATCTGGGTTCCAAGTTAAAGGATTTCCATCACCATCTATAGCGCCCTGGAATGGACCACGAATAACTAACGGATTACCAACACATTCTGTAGGTCCGCCTTGAGCTCTGATAAGAGTATCAAGAAGCATATGGTTTCTTTCACCAAATAAACCAACAGTATTTTCAGTTTCTATAGTCCACTTATCAACAGTAACAACAAGACCATCTAAGAGCGGGAATTGCTCACCTGGCATTATAATTATTCCAACAGAAGTATTAGTTGCCTCTTCAGACTCTAGATCATTATTACCTTGTGCAACTCTTTGAATTGAATAATTATCATAATTCTCACCAACTGAATATGTATATAAAGGGTCTTCTTGTGTGTTACTTCTAGCAATAAGCCCTTCATTAACGGTTATAAGGTTAGGAGCTCTAAATGAAGTTGATGTAGAAGCTCTTAACTTAATTTGTTCAATTGGCTGATATCCAATTGCAAATTTACCAACAACAGTACTTCCAATATCGTTAAAATTCTCTCCTCTAAGAGCAAACTGTGAATCCATGTTCTCCATAAGAGGAATCTGCATTTCCATAAATACTGAAGAAATAAGTCTAGCTCCACTTGTGTTAGGTGATGGACTTGAATTAGCAATGTTAGATACATATGGGAAAGTTTCACCTTGAATTGTTGTCCAAGGAATATCACCATTTATATTTGGATCTCTTTGATCACTCATTTTTTCGCTTCTAATCTCAGTTCCAACCAGCATAGCCACATCTCCAGCAGGCAGACTGAATACACTTGGGTTAGAGAATTTTAAGTCCCACATATAAAGAGAAGAAGTATTATTTCTAAAAATAGTAGTCATAAATGCATCTTCGTTACAATTTACAGTTGCACAAAAAGGGTTGTATGCATCTGGCGTATCAAGAGCTAAAGCTGCATCAAGCATATTCATATTAACTCTTCCGTAATTATCCATTTCTGATGAAGCTTGAGACCATACCATTCCAGTATCCCAGTCCCAATCTCCATTAGAACCTCTCCAACCTTTAACTAATCTAAAAGTTTTTCTGGTTGAGTCATAGCCTCTTGGAGTATTAAATCTAAAGTATCTTGCAAATAATTCATCACCTTCTCTATCTACAAACTTATCACCGTTAGGTCTAACTAATTGATTTAACCAGTAGTTAGTTGAAGGAATAACAAAAGGCTGTGTTCCTCCACCATATCTAGTAGCTGAACCTGAACCTAAAACTGTGCCTGGGTATAAAGTACGATTAGCTTCTGACATATATATGCCAATTTCTGTATAGGACTCTGTTCCACTTGCAAGCTCTTTATTGATAAAGATCATGACATTATCACGGTTAAGTTTTCCTCTTTTATCCATGGTGTCACCATAGTTAACTCTGTTTTCAGCTCTGATGGATGAAGAGTCATACATACACATATGATCTTGACCAGCTATGTTGTATAAGTTACTTGAAGAATTACTAGTACAGTTTGCATCATCAGCTCTATAGAGACTAAAAATGTTACTTCCTTCGTAGAATTGTCCCCAAGGGCTTGAAGAGCTTTGGTTTCTCCAAGTAGTGTCATTAAACTCACCTAATCCACCTTCATCAGGTGAAGGTAAATATCTTCTTAGATCACCATTAGACCACTTAGGATCTTCAGAAGCTTTGATTCTTCCTCTGTCATAATGATCAAAGTAAACAGATACATTGGTACCATTAGAAAAGGTTTTTCCCCACTGAACACTTACTTTGTTGTCCTTTGCAGCAAAACTGTCATACCAGTTTGTTCTTAATCTAACTGTAGTACCTTCAAAATCTTTCTTTAAAACCGTATTAACAACACCAGCAACAGCATCAGCACCATAAATAGCTGAAGCACCATCACGCAGAATCTCTATTCTCTCTGCACCATATACTGGAATTACATTTGAATTAACACTTGTGACGGGGACATAACTTCCACCAACCCACTCAGTAGCGTAACCAGGAGAATTAACAACTCTTCTTCCATTTAGAAGTGTGACTGTATTTCCTGTACCAATGTTTCTTAGATCAAGAGCTCCGACGTCTCCTCTATTAGCATTGTATCCACCATTAAAATCCGTTTGGTTAAAATTGTTACTACCATTTTCAGCAATAGCAGCAAAAAGTTCCTCTCCAGACTCTACAGCTAAACCCTCTATATCTTCAGATGTAATAATAGAAACAGGTAGTGCTCCAGTAATTTTTGCACCTTTGATTTGCGAACCAACAACTGTTACTTCTTCTACTTCAGAAGCGTTAGCAGTGTCTTGTGCAAAGATATTAAAAGATAATACGACAGGTATTAAAAGTAAGTATTTAGAATAATTCATGTTTATTTTCCCCATAAGAATGAATAAGATGGTAAAAAACTACCATACCTTCAAATTGTATCTACTTTTATAGGGTTTGGGAAGTTTTAATCACCTACCGAGTCTGCATATCTAAGGTGTTTTAGGATAAAAAATCTAAAGCTTTTTTAAGTAAATTAATGGATTTATCTTTACCCATTAATTTAATAGTCATTCCAAGTGATGGTGATTGGGTTGAACCTGTTAAAGCTATTCTAATAGGTTGATTCATCTTAGGTGTTGGTAATTCTAATTCTTCTTGTAGTTTTGCTAAATGCTCATCAATGATAGCTTCATTCCAGTCTTCAAGACTCTCTAACATCGAAATAACATGGGTTAGTGTTACTTCTGAGCCAACTAGAAACTTATTAACGCCTTTTTCATCATATTCTTTGAAAGAATCTAAATAGGGAATTAATGCCTCTGCTATGAGACTTAAATTAGATTTAACAGAGCGCATGGCCTCTATCAGATCATCAAGTTGATTATAGTCAGAATAGTCTATATTTAGATTATCTATAAATGGCATAAGCTCTGCTTTAAATGCAGCTTCATCTAACTGACTTAGATGCTGGCTGTTTATCCAGTCTAATTTAGTTAAGTCAAAGATAGCTCCGGCCTTTTGAACTTCCTTGATATCAAAATCTCTTATAAGTTCATCTAAATTAAAGACTTCGTTCTCACCTCGAGACCATCCGAGTCTAGCAAGTGTATTAATGATAGAAACATTCAGATACCCCATGGCCTGATATTCATCCAAGCTTGTTGCAGCATGACGCTTAGATAATCTTTTCTTATCTTGGCCAAGTACTAAAGGTAAATGAGCATATTCAAGTGATGGATATTCTAATGCTTGCTGAATGTGTATTTGTCGAGGAGTATTACTTATGTGATCTTCGCCTCTAATAACTGTTGTTACTTTTTGCTCATAATCATCAATGACATTACAAAGATGGTAAGTTGGAGTTCCATCACTTCTCAATAAAATAAGATCATCTAATTCTGAATTTTCAAAAACAATATCTCCTCTTATTAAATCTTTTACAACAACCTCACCTGAGTTCGGTGTTTTAAGTCTCAAAACTGTATCGTTAGATTTGGCAAGATTTAGATCTCTACATTTGCCATCATACTGAGGTTTTTGACCTGCCTTCTGCTGACCTGTTCTCATTTCATCTAATCTTTCTTTAGAACAATTACAATAATATGCTTTTCCAGAATTAATAATATGCTGAGCTGACTCCACATAAAGTTCAGTCCTTTCTGATTGATGCACTGGTTCGTTATCTGGTGAAAGTCCTAAAGAATCTAAGCTATCTAATATATTTTTTTCAAACTCTTTGGTTGATCTTTCCAAATCAGTATCCTCGATTCGAATTAAAAATAAGCCATTATTCTGCTTAGCGTAGACATAATTAAATAGTGCTGTTCTTACCCCACCTATATGAAGAGTTCCAGTTGGGCTAGGGGCAAAACGAGTAATGGTAGTCATGAATAGTTATTCCAAATAGTTTCTATTTTATTTTTTTCTTTAATTTCATCTAATCTAGTTTGATGAGCATCTATGTCTGATTTGCTGCTTACCACTTTAACAAATTTCAAACCCTCTAGAGATAAATTTGATTCTTTATCAGTCTGATCATTGTTAAGGGTCGAGGTATTATCTAAGAATTCAAACTTACTTTGTCCCCCTGTTAAATAAATATAAACATCTGCTAATATATTTGCATCCAATAAGGCTCCATGAAAACTTCTGTCATAACCAGAAACTTCAAATCTATTAGCCAAAGCATCCAAAGAGTTTCTCTGGCCTGGAAATTTATTTCTTGCTAAAACTAATGAATCTTCTATTTCACATATATCTTCTAGCTTTGGGTATTTTGCTGATACGGACTTTAGCTCGCTGTTAAGAAAGCCTACATCAAAAGGAGCATTGTGAATAATTAAGGTTGAACCTTGAATAAATTCAATAAAGTCATCAGCAATGGCTGCGAACATAGGTTCATTTTCTAGATCCTTATTACTGATACCATGGACCTTGGAAGCTTCCTCATCGATAGCTCTTCCTGGGTTTATATAGGCATGAAAATGATCAGATGATTTTTTTCTATCATTGAGAACAACTGCTCCAATTTCAATAATTTTATGGCCCTGTCTAACCTCTAGCCCTGTAGTTTCTGTATCAAGAATTATGAATTTTTTAGCCATTATTTATAAATTATCAATTCCTTTATTCGCTAGATCATCTGCGATTTCATTTTCTCTGTGGCCTGAATGCCCTTTAACCCACTTCCAATCAATCTCATGTTGAGACTTTAAATCATAAAGTTCGATCCACAAATCTTTATTTTTAACATCTTTTTTATTGGCAGTTTTCCAGTTATTTTTTTTCCAATTATCAATCCATTGAGTTATACCCTGCATTACATACTTTGAGTCAGTAGTTAGCTCGACTATACAAGGTTCTGTTAGTGCCTTTAACGCCTCAATAGCTGCTTTTAGCTCCATTTGATTATTTGTTGTATTTTCCTGACCACCACAAAGCTCTTTCTCCTTGCCTTCAAATATCATTAAAGCGCCCCAACCCCCTAAACCAGGATTGCCTCTGCATGCACCATCTGTATAAATTTTTACCGTTTTCATCTATTTAAATATAAAATCTTCATATGATTAAGATTGAGCCTATAAAAGCATTTAGTGATAATTATATTTGGTTAGTGACAACTAATGAAGGATTACTTGTAGTTGATCCTGGAGACTCTGAGCCAGTTGATGCTTATTTAACAATTAATAAAAAACAATTGTCTAAAATTTTAATTACCCACCATCATTTTGATCATACTGGTGGAGTTAAAAAATTAGTTAATAATTCGTCTTTAGATGTCTATGGGCCAACTGGCTCTATCTTTGATGGTATCAATAAAGAATTGAAAGATGGTGATCAAGTAAATATTATTGGCATTGATTTTACTATCATTGAAATACCGGGTCATACATTAGATCACATAGCGTATTTTGCAGAAAATGATGGTGAGCCTTTTCTCTTCTGCGGAGATACGCTTTTCGCTGGTGGTTGTGGAAGAATTTTTGAAGGCACCTATTTACAAATGTACGAATCTTTAGATAAGTTAAAGGGGTTGCCTTTAAATACAAAAGTTTATTGTGGCCATGAATATACCTTAGCAAATTTAACCTTTGCTCTTGAAGTCGAGGATTCTAATCAAGCCTTAAAAGATAGATATGAGTCTTGTGTTAACTTAAGAAGTAATAACCAGCCAACTATTCCTTCCTCACTTGAGCTTGAAATACAAACCAACCCATTCTTAAGATCTGATCAAAAAATGATTCGAGAATGTATAATGCAAAAGTTTAATTACAAAGAAGAACCTAGTGATATCGAAATATTTAAGGCTGTAAGGGAATGGAAAGACAACGCATAGTATTTATTGCACTTTTAGCAATTCTTGCCTCAGGCTGTCAGCAGACAGAGGCTTTGTTTCAGCAAAAACTAATACCTCAAGTAATCGAAGAAATTACTCCAACTGAAATAGTAGCTCCTATTGAAGAGGTGGTCATTGAAGAGCAACCCATTACAGTATGGGAGTATATTCAACAAAATTCTCAACTTGAAAATTACACCATCGATAAGACTACTCAAAGGTATATCAATAATCATTTAAGAGATAAAAAACTTTTTAATAGGTTCTTAGAAAATTCTACCTTTTATATGTTTTATGTCATACAAAAGCTTAATGAAGCTGAGCTTCCTGTTGAGTTAGCTTTGGTACCATTCATTGAAAGTAACTATGATCCTTTTTCTATATCCCCTTCTGGTGCTGTCGGTCTATGGCAGTTTATGCCCAGTACAGGCAGGCTGTATGATCTCGATAAAAGCTGGTGGCAAGAAGATCGTCATGATCCTTTTCTGTCAACTGACGCTGCAGTGGAATACTTTGATTACTTATTTGAGAGATTTGATAACGATTTATTTCATTCTCTAGCTTCATATAATGCTGGGCCTACTCTAGTGGAGTCAAGAATTAAAAGAAATATTAAGCTTAATAAAGATTCATCTTTTGCAAATCTTAGACTGCCCTCTCAAGCAAAAAGCTATATTCCAAAATTTGTTGCTATCTATGAAATTATTAGCAACCCTGAAAAATATGATGTGGTTTTACCCGACATACCTTATACAGAACTTGTTGAAAGAGTTGAGATAAATGGTCAAGTTGAAATTTTAGCTTTTAGTGATTTTGTTGGTCTCAAGCCAGAATTTGTTTACAAATTAAATGCTGGATACACAAAGTGGGCTTCAGCTCCTGGTGAAAAAAGTATTTTTTACATACCGCTAGAAAAAGCTAATTTAATTAATAATGATAAAGATATCTTTTTAAAAGAAAATAAAATTAATTGGATCACTCATAAAATTAAGTCTGGGGATAGTTTGTGGGAGCTGGCAAGAAAATATGATACGAGAGTTGAAATTATTAAAAAGATTAACTTTTTAGAAAAAGATCTTTTGTCTATTAACGAAACTATTTTAATTCCGCTGAGTCAGTCTGAATCAAATAATTTTATACCATTCGAAGTTCATGTTGTTTCTGAGGGTGATTCGCTTTGGAGAATTGCATCTAGATATAACCTATCACCAAGAGAGATTGCAAGAAATAATAGCATTGAAACCGATAGTGTTCTTAGGATTGGCCAGCAATTAAACATAGGCAATAAAAATATATATAGAACCATTGATTCCAAGAAGAGAACAATACTCTATTCAGTTAAGCAGGGTGATAATTTATATCGGATTGCTGACTTATTTGGGGTAGAGGCAAAAGATATAAAGAAAATTAATAACCTTGGTGATGCAGCTATCATGCCTGGTCAAATAATTAAAATTATAATTAGCGCTTTTTAATCTGCAGAGGTTTTTGGGTCTAAAGCGTCTCTGAGTCCATCGCCAAAGAAGTTAAGAGCAAAAAGTGTGATTGTAAAAGTTAGTCCTGGATATATTAAAAGCCAGGAATATTCTTCCATAGACTCAACGCCATCTTTAATCAAGGTTCCCCAGCTGCTCATTGGCGGCTGAATACCAAGACCAAGGAAACTTAAAAAACTTTCAAGTAACATTACCTGAGGAATTGTAAGTGTTGCATAAACAGCTATAGGCCCTAATATATTTGGAAATAAATGTTTTCTAAACATGGACATATTGCTGACACCCATTGCTTGAGCGGCTAATACAAATTCTTGATTTTTTAATCCAATAACCTGGCCTCTTACGATTCTAGCCATAGTAAGCCACTCAACAGCTCCAATAGCTCCAAATAGTAACCAAAGATTTCTTCCAAAAATTACCATTAAAAGAATAATAAAAATTATAAAAGGTAGTCCGTATAAAACATCAACAATCCTCATCATTACAGAATCAACTCGGCCACCTAAGTACCCTGCAACAATGCCCCATGAAACTCCAATAACTAGTGCAACACTGGTTGCTACGAAACCAACCATTAGAGAGATTCTAGCTCCATATAGAATTCTACTTAATAGATCTCGACCCATTACATCGGTTCCTAATAGGTGTTCCCAGGAAGGCTTTGAGGCTCCTAAATCTAAATCTTGATATGAGTATGAGTATGGTGCAATTAAAGGAGCAAATAGCGCACAAAGAATAAGAAAAATCAGAATTATGCCACCTATCATTGCAGCTTTATTTTGAATTAGTCTTCTATAAGCATCGCTCCATAAGCTTGAATTATTATTCACAATTAATCTCTTGCTCTTGGGTTTAGCATTAATACAGCCATATCAGATAATAGGTTGAAAAATACAATCATTGAAGAAAAGAAGATAGTGGTACCAAGAATCATTGTATAGTCTCTATTGAAAGCAGCCTCTACATAAAACCTACCTAAACCAGGTATTTGAAAAATTGTTTCAACAACAAAGGATCCTGCTAATAATCCAGCGACTGCTGGGCCAAGAAAAGACACAACCGGAATAAGCCCGCCTTGCATAGCATGTTTTGTTACAACCACTCTTTCAGATAAACCTTTTGCTCTTGCAGTTCTTATAAAATCTTGACTGAGTATCTCCAACATACCTCCCCTGCTTAGTCTTGCAATATAAGCAGCATATGCAAACCCTAGAGTTATAGATGGAAGTATCTTGTCCCCTGCCAAATTTCCCCAACCTGAAACCGGGAGTAGCTCTAAATTAATACCAAAAATTAAAACCAATAAAGGGCCCATTAAAAAAGTAGGAACACAGATACCAATCATAGCTATCGCCATTGGGATAAAATCAAGATAAGTATTTCTTTTTAATGCAGCTAGAACTCCAGCTAGGACTCCAACAAATACAGCAATCAGTATTGCATAAAGCGCTAATTCAAGAGTTATTGGTAAACCAGTAAATATCATCTCAGATACACCTCTTCCAGGATATCTAAATGATGGACCAAAATCACCAACAAGCACTCCACCCATATAATCAAAATACTGCTCTGAAAGTGGAGCATTTAAGTTATAAGCTTCTTGTAAGTTAATTAATACTTCTGCGGAGACAGCTCTATCTGAATCAAAAGGACCACCTGGGGCAAGTCTGACAAAAAAGAAAGTTAAACTAGCAACAATTATTAAAACAGGTATTGCTGCTAAGAGCCTCTTAAGAAATATAATTAGCATATAAAACTAGTCTCTTTCTAATGAAATATATTTAGGATGATGATGGTCTAGATAATTTGGATACCAGCCTTTAACATCATCTGATAATTGATACTGTCTAACATAGGTATAAATAGGAATTATAGGCATTTCATCGATAAGAATTGTTTCAGCTTGTCTTAGAAGCTCGAATCTCTCTTCTTCATCTTGGGTCTGATTAGCAGCATTTACAAGCTCTTCATACCTCTTGTTATCCCATCCTGTTTTATTATTTCCTCTTCCAGGCATTAAAGTATCAAGAAAAGTGTTTGGGTCTTCATAATCACCAATCCATCCGGCTCTAGAGATTTGAAAATCTCCACTTCTTTCTCTTGATAAATAGACCTTCCAATCCTGATTAACTAATTCAACTGAAATTCCAAGATTGGCTTGCCACATTTGCTGAACTGCTAATGCAATCTTTCGATGATCTTCATTGGTATTAAAAAGTATCTCCAATACAGGAAAACCTTCGCCATTAGGATAGCCAGCTTCGGCTAGAAGCTGTTTAGCTAATTCTATATCGTATGGCATCTTAGTTTGAGGCTCATACCCGGAGGCGCCTGGAGGTGTAAAAGAGTAAGCAGCAGCTTGACCACATTGACTAACCTTCTCAACAATTTGCTGTCGATTGATTGAGTAAGCTAGAGCTTTTCTGATCTTTACATCTTTTAACACAGGATGAAGTGTATTTGTTCTATAAAAATAAGTTCCCATATATGGATCGATATGCAAAGTAGAGTCTCCTCTTTCAATATAAACCGGGCATTTTTGAGCTGGAACAGTATAGGTGTTGTGAAGCTGGCCTGCTCTAAACATTCTATCTTCAGTCATAATATTACTGATTGGGTAAAAATGCATTTCATTCAATGTCACAGTCTCTGCATCCCAGTAAAATGGATTTTTTTCAACTACAATTTTATTATTTAATTTCCATGATTTAAGCTGCATTGGTCCATTACAGACAAAATTACCAGGTCTAGTCCATTGACCATTCCTGTCATCAATCTTTCCATGCTTTAAAACGGTTTCTTTATGAACAGGCCATGTTGAATAATGACTCAAAAGACCTAAAAAGAAAGGAGTAGGATTTTCTAGAATTACTTCAAATGTAAGTTCATCTATTGCTTTAGCACCAACCGTATTAAAGTCATCAGTTTTTCCGTCATAGTAATCTTTAGCGCCTTGAACATAGTAGAGCATGTCAGTATATTGAGATCCAAGGCTTGGAGTTAATACTCTCTTCCATGACCATACAAAATCTTCTGCAGTAACAGAATCTCCATTTGACCACTTTGCATTCTTATTAATTTTAAAGGTATAAACTTTTCCATCATCACTTAAAGTCCAAGACTCAGCCATTCCTGGTAGAGGCGCTCCACCCTTAGGGTTTGATGAGGTAAGACCTTCGCATAAAGCTATTAAAATATGATGCTCAGGAACACCTGTAACTATATGAGGGTCTAAGCCTTGTGGTTCTGAACCATTACCATAATGAAAGATCTGCTGCTCTAATCCAGAATCAACTGGGGAGATATTTTCACCACAAGACGTAATAAATGCAGCCAATAGCAATACACTGAAATGATATTTATTCATTGGATTAACTTCCTTTTAAGATTATAAGTTCTGTAAATTTACTTTAGCACTATTTCTTAGCTCTTCAAAAACAAGCGTAGCCATTTTATTGCTAACTTGTCCTTTACTGAACTCTTTATACTCTTCTACCATTGATTCAAGAAATTCATCATCAGGGCTATTTATAGAATTTATGGTCATAAGATAAGAATCGCCGTTACTAGCAGAAACTTGGAATTCCTCAGTCATCGGTGATATAAATGCTTTTTTAAGAACTTCAGCAGGGAGTAGTGAAGAAAATCTTTTTACTCCAACAAAGGTATCTTTAGATAAGTATGTAGCAGATGTATCAAAAGATTTATCCGCCTTGAGCGACTCCTGAACTGATAAACTTAAAGCTAAAGCTTTTTCATCTTTTACTGAGTCAAACGCTCTTTCAACTACTGAATCAAATGGCATAAGTTCAGAATCTTTTATGGAATTTAAGCCCATAACTAGCATCCCATTATCTAATTCTATAACTTCAGCTGAAATGAATCCCCTTGGAATTGAAAATAATGTTTGAACGATTTGTGAATTTTGTATTTCAAAATCAAAGTTTTGAATAGTTAAATCATTAGCGGTCTTTATTTCTAGACCTAAAGATGACGCAACCTCATCCAGTGACAAGTTATCTAAAATTGCGTTATCTATAACATCTCTATCTTCATCCATTAATGCCAATGACTCTGCATTAATAAGCTCTTCTAAAAGACTATCCTTCATGTCATCAAAAGAATTAGCTTCTTCTTTATTAATTTCAGTTAACTTAAGAATATGAAAAGAGTTTGTAGCATCAGAAAAAATAATATCGCTAACCTCTCCTTCAGACATTTTAGATAAAGCGCTTTCAAATTCATTTGGAAATACATCACCGGAAGAGTATCCAATATCTCCCTCTTGCTCTTTTGAAATAATATCTTCACTAAAACCTAAAACAACTTCATTAAATTCTTTTCCTGTATTAAGTTCATTTTGAGCTAAAGTGATAATTTTTAATGCGTCTGCTTTAGAAGCATAATTCATTAAATCAACCATAATATGAGAAGCCCTTTTTTCAGCTCTCATCTCAACTCTTTGCATATAGTCAGCATAAGCTTCTTCAACATAGTTCTCAGGAACGTCAACAAGAGATTTATAGTTATCGTTCATTAAAACTACATAACTCATACTTCTTGCTTCATTAGAATAAAATTCAATAGAGTTAGTATCGTAATAAGCTTGAGCTTCAACGAGATCTGCTTGAATTGAACTTTTAAGAGAATTGAAGTCTATTTTTGTAAAACTAATATCTCTTTCTTGTTCAATTAATTTAGCAATATCTAAAATTTCACTATCTAAAGTGAAAAAAGATGAGGCTATAGCATCTATTAAATAATTTTTAGCCATGCCCTCTCTAACCATTGAGATGTAATCATTGGGTGTATAGCCTTGTGTTCTAATCGCTGTTTCAAATGCAATTTCATCAAATTGAGCATCTGTTTGAAAACTTGGGCTCGTCATGATTCCTTCTTTTGCATCATCTTCAGAGACAACAATACCCATATCTCTTGTTTGAGATAAAAGTGTTTTTTGAGAAATAATTTCCTCTTTAACCATTTCTAGCAGAATATCTTCAGGCATCAAATCTGATGAAAAATCATCACCATAAGCATCCACTAATCTTTGATTAATTGTGCTGTTAGCAGAATTCAAATCAGCTTGCGTAACCTCTAGACCATTGACTTTACCGTAGGAGGTAAAAATAGTTCCTGCTGCACTTGATCCAAAAAAAATAAAAGGAATAGCCATAACAGTTACAAAGATAAGTAGTGTCTTGCCCGATAAAAAAGATCTAAGTGATTCCAACATAATTAATTCCTATAAATAAATAATAAAAAAAAGGGTGCTATTGCACCCTTTTAAAAATTCTAAAGATTAGCTATTTTTAACCTTATCTTTAAGACCCTTACCAGCTTTAAAACCTGGTACTTTAGAAGCAGCAATATGCATTGAAGCTCCAGTTTGTGGGTTTCTTCCTTCTCTTGCAGCTCTATGTCTAACTGAGAATGTGCCGAATCCAACAAGTGAAACGCTATCACCATTTCCTAGTGCATCACCTACATTAGCCAAAACTGAATCAACTGCTCTAGCAGCTGAAGCTTTTGTCATATCACCATCATTTGCAACCGCATCAACTAAATCTGATTTATTCATGTAAAACTCCTCTTTAAAATTAAATAATCACAACCTATGAAAAGCTAATTAGGTCAAAAAGTCAAGTAAATAAAGGCTTTTTAGTGAGTTTGATTAATATCTGATTTTGACTTTGCTTTTGTTCCTGTTGTCTTTTTTGCTAAATTCCTAGATTTCTTTAATGGCATTGGCTCTGATTCCAGCGCATTTGAAATAACTTCATCAATCCAATCAACTGTAATAATTTCTAATGAGTCTAAAATTTGATCAGGGATCTCAGTTAGATCAGCTGCATTTTCATTAGGTAAAATCACTCTCTTTATACCGCCTCGCTTTGCGGCTAATAGCTTTTCTTTGAGACCTCCAATTTTTAAAACTTGTCCTCTCAATGTAATCTCGCCTGTCATGGCTGTATCAGATCTGACAGGAATGCCTGTAAAGGCAGAAATTAATGCAGTACACATTCCTACTCCTGCAGAAGGTCCATCTTTTGGAGTAGCGCCTTCGGGTACATGAATATGAATATCATATTTTTCATAGAATTCTTTATTAATACCAAGAGCATCTGATCTAGATCTCACAACCGTAAGAGCTGCTTGAATAGATTCCTGCATTACATCACCAAGTGAGCCGGTCTTAATAACTCTTCCTTTACCAGGAACGTTAGAGGTCTCTATAGTCAATAACTCGCCGCCAACCTCAGTCCAGGCCAAACCAGTAACTTGACCTACTTCATTAGATTTATCAGCAACTCCAAACTTAAATTTCTTAACACCAGAGTACTTCTCTAAATTCTTATCGTTAATGATAGTTGGGTTTTTTTCATTTTTAGATGCCATCAGCCTTTCTTTAACAACTTTACGTAATATCTTTGCAATTTGTCTTTCAAGACCTCTTACGCCAGCTTCTCTTGTGTAATATCTAATTAAGGATAAAAAGATTTGATGATCTAAAGATATTTCATTGTCCTTTAATCCGTTTCTTTCCATTTGTTTGGGAAGAAGATATTTCTCTGCTATCTTTGACTTTTCATCTTCTATATAACCAGGAATCCTAATAATTTCCATTCTGTCTAGAAGTGGAGTTGGAATATTTAAACTATTAGCAGTACACACAAACATTACTTCAGATAAATCATAATCAACCTCAAGGTAATGATCGCTAAAAGTATTATTTTGTTCTGGATCAAGAACTTCCAGCAAAGCGGAAGCAGGGTCACCTCTGTGATCCATTCCCATTTTATCAATTTCGTCTAAAAGAAATAATGGATTTTTAACACCAACTTTCGAAATATTTTGAATAATCTTTCCAGGCATAGATCCTATATAAGTTCTTCTATGACCTCTAATTTCAGATTCATCTCTTACACCACCAAGCGACATTCTTACAAATTTTCTATTGGTTGATCTTGCAATGGATTCACCTAATGATGTTTTACCAACTCCAGGTGGGCCCACTAAGCAAAGAACAGGTGCCTTTAATTTTTTTACTCTTTTTTGAACAGCCAGATATTCTAATATTCTTTCTTTAACTTCTTCTAAGCCGTAATGATCATCTTCAAGAATTGCTAATGAGGCTTTTAGATCAGACTTAATCTTGCCTTTCTTTTTCCATGGCACTCCGATTAAATAATCTAAATATGAGCGGGTAACAGAAGCTTCAGCTGAGGTTGGACCCATTAATTTAAATTTAGATAATTCACTTTTGGCTTTTTTAAGAGCCTCTTTAGGCATTCCTGATGAATCTATTTTATTTTCTAACTGTTCAAATTCATCACCCTCTCCATCAATCTCACCAAGCTCTTTTTGCGCAGCTTTAATTTGTTCATTAAGATAATATTCTCTTTGTGATTTCTCCATTTGCTTTTTTACACGATCACGAATCTTTTTTTCAACATCGACAACATCCAATTGAGATTCTATAAATGTAAGAAGTGTCTCAGCTCTTTTTTGAACATCGGCTAGCTCTAAAACTTCCTGTTTTCTATTTAGCTCAATAGGAAGATGACCAATAATAGTATCAATTAATCTTGGTAAGTCATCTAAAGCATCTATAGATGCAACTATCTCTTGAGGTATACGTTTTGTTATGGAAACATAATCAGCAAATTTTGCTTTTGTAAATCTGACAAGGTTGGAAGCTTCCGATGCTTTAACTGGAATATCAGCTATCTCAGATACTCTAGCTTTAGTGTAAGTATCTTCTTCGATAAGCTTATCAATTTTACATCTTTTAAGACCTTCAACTAGAACTTTCATAGTTCCATCAGGTAATTTAATGAGCTGTAAAAGATTACTTATAGTTCCATAGTGATACATATCGGTAAATAAGGGGTCTTCTTTAGATGCATCCATTTGAGCAACCAATACTAGCTTTTTATCTGAGCTCATAGCTGCATTAAGAGCTTCAACGGATTTAGCTCTCCCAACAAATAATGTTGTTACGACACCAGGGAAAACCACTAGGTCGCGTAAAGGAATAATAGGATGATCTGTTTTTATAATTGCCATACCTAGTAGATAGGGACGATTATCAACTTATCAATTGCCTGAAGAAGTTTTTTTATTAGTTGATTTAAATACTTTGATTGGATCAGATGTATTGTTAACTGAATTCTCATCGACAATAACTTTTTCAAGCTCTTTATTAGGCAATTCAAACATCGTATTCATGAGAATATTTTCTATAATTGATCTTAAACCTCTAGCGCCTGTCTTTCTTTTTATGGCCTGTTTAGCTATTTCTATTAAAGCTTCTTTTCTAAAGGATAAGTCTACATTATCAATTTCAAAGAGATGCTTGTATTGATTTACAAGAGCATTTTTAGGTTCCTGAAGAATTCTAACTAATGCATCTTGGTCAAGCTCATGAAGAGTAGATATAACTGGAAGTCTGCCAACAAACTCTGGTATTAATCCGTACTTAACTAGATCTTCTGGCTCTATACTGTCAATTTCTCCATGAATAGATAAAACATTGTTGTCTACTTTAGCAACTTCTGCTCCAAAACCTATTCCTGTTTTTTCAGTCCTGTTTCTAATAACTTTATCTAAACCAGAAAAGGCACCACCACAAATAAATAAGATATTAGAAGTATCAATTTGAATAAACTCTTGTTGCGGATGCTTTCTGCCACCCTGAGGTGGAATAGAAGCTACCGTTCCTTCAATTAACTTAAGTAATGCTTGTTGAACACCCTCGCCTGATACGTCTCTTGTTATAGATGGGTTGTCTGATTTTCTAGCTATTTTATCTATCTCATCTATATAAACAATTCCTAGCTGAGCTTTCTCTGGATCATAGTCACATTTTTGTAAAAGCTTTTGGATAATATTCTCTACATCTTCTCCAACATATCCAGCTTCTGTTAGTGTTGTTGCGTCAGCTATGGTAAATGGAACATTTAAAATTTTAGCTAAAGTTTGAGCTAATAACGTTTTACCACTTCCAGTGGGACCTAAAAGCAATACATTGCTTTTTTGGAGTTCAATTTCGGAGTTAGAAGAGGTAGCTCTGAGTCTTTTATAATGATTATAGACTGCAACTGATAATGTCTTTTTAGCTTTGTCTTGACCAATAACATAATCATCTAATTGTTGAAAAATATCTAATGGTGAAGGAAGTTCCTCTAGGGGATCTACCTCTTCGCTCTTAACTTCTTCTTCTATAATATCGTTACATAAATCTACGCATTCGTTACAAATATAAACACTGGGTCCAGCAATTAATTTTTTAACATCGTCTTGAACTTTTCCACAAAAAGAGCAATTTAATTTATCTTTAGATTCCTTACTTGGCATTTTTTACATCCCTTGAGCCCAATATAGCATCGACAATTCCGTATTCTTTTGCAGCTTCAGCATCTAAGAAGTTATCTCTATCTGTATCCTTTTCAATCTGCTTTATAGTTTTCTTTGCATGTTTAGCTAAAATTTCATTAACTTTTTTCTTAGCATGTAATATTTCTTTTGCATGAATTTCAAAATCAGAAGCTTGGCCTTGAAATCCACCAAGAGGTTGATGAATCATAATTCTTGAATTTGGTAATGCGTATCTTTTCTTGTCAGCTCCACCAGCTAAAAGAAGAGCCCCCATGCTCGCTGCTTGTCCAATGCAAAGCGTTGAGATTGCTGGAGATACAAACTGCATAGTGTCATAGATAGCAAGTCCTGCAGAAATACTTCCACCAGGTGAATTAATATAAATACTTATGTCTTTTTCTGGATTTTCGGATTCTAAAAATAGTAACTGAGCTACAACTAAATTTGAAATATAGTCATCAATTGGCCCTGATAAAAATATAACTCTTTCCTTTAATAAGCGTGAGTAAATATCAAAAGATCTTTCGCCTCTTGCAGTTTGCTCTACAACCATTGGTATCAATGCTGAATTATAGTTTTCCATATGCCTTCTCTTTAATTATTTATTAGCTAGTTCTGAGAATTTTATTACCTTACTCTTTGATTTAAGATCATTTTCTAATTTTTCAATGAGCTGGTTCTCTAAAACCATCATATTAAATTGTTCAAGCTGTTTTGGCTGACTTACAACCCAGGACTCAAACTGTTCTGGATCCTTGTATTTCTTTGACTCTTCAGCAATGAACTCTTTGAGCTTATCACTCTCAACTTTAATTTCATAGAATTTAATTAATTCTGCAAAAAGTAGATCTAATCTGACTCTTTTAGAAGCATCTTCTTCAAATGATTCAATTGGAAATAAATCAGCTTCTGCATTTTCAACACTTTGACCAATTCTCATTAATGCATCTTTTCTCATTAATTCAGATTGCTCTTTAAGAGTTGCATTGGGAGCGCCAAAAGAATGAGATTTTAAAAGTAACTCATAAATAGACTCTTTGGTTAATGCTTTTTCTTGCATCTCAACCTCTTTATCCATCCTTGATTTAATTTCAGTCCTAAAAGCAGCTTCATCCTCTACTTCCATACTTAACTTTTCAAATAGATCTTTATTTATTTCAGCAAGTTTATTCTCTTGTACTTTTGATAAGTTAATTTTAAATTCTGCATCCTTTCCAGCTAAATCTTGCTTAAAGTAATCTTCAGGAAATTTTGCAGTTATGGTAAATTCTGTACCAGGATCTTTATCTAATAGACTTTCTTCAAATCCAGGTATCATGGATTTACTGCCTAAAACTAGTTTAAAGTCTTTAGCGCTGTTGCCTTCAAAAGGTTCGCCATCCACCTTGCCCTCAAAATCCATAATTAACTGATCGTCGTTCTGAGATTTTCTAGATACATCTTCCCAATCTCCATATCTAGAACGAATATCATCTATCGCTAGATCTAAATCTGAATCTTCAATGTCGATCGAATGCTTTTCATAACTAGACCATCTTGATATTTTAACTTTGATATCAGGAAAAACTTCAAATACAGCTGAGTACTGAATGGGCTTAGCCGGATCATCGCTTTCAATACTAATAGATGGAACGCAGGCAGGTCTGATTTTATTCTCTGCAAGCTCTTTGGGGTAAGAGTCTTGTATTAGTTCATTGAGCACATCCGCATGGACTGAAGGGCCATACCTTTGCTCAAGAACATCTAAGGGCACCTTGCCTTTTCTAAAGCCATCTAGCTTTGCAGTACCTTTAATTTTATTTATCTTGCTATCAAATTTAGCTTTGTATTCCTCAACAGGAACAGAAACATCTAATTTTCTTTCAAGATCTTTTAATTTTTTTAACTTACTTGTCATGATTAATTCCAATAAAAAATGGGGCGAGCGATGGGGTTCGAACCCACGGCCTCCGGAGCCACAATCCAGCGCTCTAACCTACTGAGCTACGCCCGCCAAGAAACGAGACATTATAGATTAAAAATCTTATAATTTATTTATTAAAGAGGATTTTTTATTGTGAGTGATTTTTTAAGTGATACAACCAAGTTTGTTAACAAGGCTTTAAAGCATTCGAGTATATCCTCAGGTCTAGCAAATAAAATAATTACCTGTAATTCTACCTATACTGTGCGCTTTGGAGTAAGGCTTAGAGACGATATCTATACTTTTGAGGGCTGGAGATCTGTTCATTCTGAACATATGGAACCTACAAAGGGTGGTATAAGGTACGATTTAGCAACACATGCAGAAGAGGTTGAAGCCTTGGCAGCCCTTATGTCTTATAAAAATGCAATTATTAATGTCCCTTTTGGAGGATCTAAGGGGGGGCTAAGAATTGATCCAAATGATTGGACAAGGCAGGAAATAGAAAAAATAACCAGAAGATTTGCACAAGAACTTATAAAAAGAGATCTAATCAGCCCTTCTCAGAATGTTCCAGCGCCTGATATTGGAACTTCATCTGAAGAGATGGCTTGGATTGCAGATGAGTATAGAAAAATTAAACCTACTGATATCAATGCTGCTGCATGTGTTACAGGTAAACCACCAACTAAAAATGGGCTTGTAGGAAGAGAAGAAGCTACTGGAAGAGGAGTTCAATATATAGTTAGAGAATTTTTTAAGAATAAAGATCTTCTTAAGCTCATCAATTATACAAAATCCATGAAAGATACAAATTTTATTGTTCAAGGTTTAGGTAATGTTGGTTTTAATGCAGCGAAGTTTATAAGCGAAGAAAATGAAATGAAATTAATAGGTATAGCTGAATATAACGGCGGTATTTATAACATAGATGGAATTAATGCTGAGCATGCTAAAAAGTATTTTGTTAAGCATAAAAGTTTTCAAAATTACCCAAAAGCTACTTTTATAAAAGACGGATCTCTTCTTCTTAAAAAAGAATGTGACCTATTAATACCAGCTGCCAGAGAAGCTGTAATAACTGAAAAAAATGCTGATCAAATAAAAGCTAAATTAATCATTGAGGCGGCTAATGGGCCAATTACCTATAAAGCGCATTCAATTTTAAATAAAATGAAAGTTTTTATAATTCCAGATATTTTAGCTAATTCTGGTGGTGTTGCAGTAAGTTATTTTGAATGGGTTAAAAATATTAGACATATTAGATTTGGTAGGCTTGAGAAAAGAGAAAACTTATTTCAATTCAATACTTTAATTGAAGGTATTGAATCTATGACTGGTAAAACTATGCCTCAAGAGTTCAAATCAAATTTTCGTGATGGAGTTGATGAGATTGATTTAATAAGATCCGGTTTAGATGACATGATGATTGATGGCTTTCAAGAAGTTAAGAAAGAGTTTATGAGTAATGACAAGATAAATGATTTTAGGACAGCAGCCTATAAGGTTGCGATTGAAAAAATTGCTATGTCTTACGACTCAATCGGGCTATAAGAAAAATTCTGATGAATTGGAAGTGCAAGCATACATGGATACGAAGTGCGCATAATACCAAATGGTGTTTACTTGGATGTTCCATTGGAGACTTTGGAACTATTTTTGCATTCCAACAGTTTGATCATGGATTAAGTATTTGGATAGTAATGTCTTTGGCAATAATAAACGGCTTAATAACAAGCATTGCGTTAGAGACAGTGATACTCATGAGGCAGGCTTTTGAATTCAAGTCAGCCCTAGAAACCGCATTTAAAATGAGTTTTGTGAGCATGGTAGCAATGGAAGTTGCTATGAATATCACAGATATAATATTAGTAGGTGGGGTTCTAACTTGGTGGGTAATTCCAATTATGTTAACTGCAGGGTTTTTAACTCCTTGGCCATATAACTACTACAGACTAAAGAAATTCGGCATTGCGTGTCATTAAGTTATAAATATTTGTCTAAATAAATCTAACCTTGTTGGGGAAATATTAAAATTTGATCCCCTTCCTTCCAGGGATCGTTTTTATTCATAATATTTGCTAGTAACGAACTTTCTAAAAAATGCTCAAGCCATAATTGAACTTGTTTGATTTCATCCAAAGAATCAAACCATTCAGGGTCTGCAATTCTGAATTGCCTTATAAAAGGCAAAATACATATATCTAATTTATTTACAGAATTACCAAAAAACCAATGTGAACTTGAAATAGTTTTTTCAATTGTTTTTAAGATCTCTAGGCACTTACTTCTACTCTCTAATGGATTAGCATCTTCATACCTTACTGAATATTTATATCTATCTAAATTAAACTTAAATTCTTCATCAAAAAGTATAATAAGCTCCCTGGTTAATGCTTGCTGATCTGGTCGGAGTTGATTTATAAATATATTGTTAATATCAAGCGCCCACTCTACAATCTCAAGACTCTCATCGATGACTGTATTATTATCAATTTTAAGAACTGGCACCGTTCCTTTTGGCGATAGATCTAGCATTGACTGAGGTTTATTTTTTAAATGGACTTCTCTTAACTCACATTCAGTATTAGTTAAAAAAATTGCCATTCTAGCTCTCATGGCATAAGGGCATCTTTTAAATGAATACAAAATAGGCTTTTTCATCTTAGTCCTCTTTAGCATAATCAGCGCCAAGATGTTTTTCATTTCTCTCTTTAGATAAATCTACTTGAAGTTGTCTGCTGGCATATCTAGATTTCTGATCGTCAGTCTTACTATCAAAACAGCCTGGGCATGATATTCCTCTTTGATACTTATCAGAAGACTTATCTAAGTCAGTTATTGGAAATCTGCAACCGTGACACATATCATATGATCCAACAGATAAATCATGTTTAACTGAAACTCTGTCATCAAAGACAAAACATTCTCCATCCCATAAACTCTCTTCCTCATTAACTGATTCAAAATATTTTAAAATACCGCCTTTTAAGTGATAAACATCCTCAAAACCCTGATTTTTCATATAAGAAGAGGCTTTTTCACACCTGATACCTCCAGTACAAAACATTGCAACTTTTTTTGATTTTTTATCTGCATCTGAAAAACTTTGAGAATCAACCCATTTGGGGAAATCTTGAAATATATTAGTTTTAGGGTTCACGGCATTTTTAAAGGAGCCAATAGAACATTCATAATTATTTCTTACATCAATTAATAAAACATCTTCATCTTTAATTAAATTATTCCATTCAGAAGCATTTACATAATTTCCAGCTTGAATATTGGGATTAATTTTAGGATTCCCGATTGTAACAATTTCATCCTTTAGCTTAACTTTTAATCTTAAAAATGGGTTTTCTTTAGATTTAGAAAATTTAACATCAATGTCAGCAAAGCCATCAAGATCTTTAATACAATTTAATGCAAGCAAGATATTAGCCTCATCTCCAGAAATAGTTCCATTTAAGCCCTCATAACCTACCAATATAGTTCCATGAATCTGATAACTTGATAATTTCTTCTTTAAGATATTTTTAGTAGAAGCAGGATCAGCTACTGGTGAAAATTTATATAAAGCTGCTACAGAGTACATAGTAATTTTTAAATGAGTATTTATATTATATAAAAGAATGATATTTAGGGGATTATTTATTAAATATAAACATGGCGCGCCTGAAGAGATTCGAACTCCTGACCCACGGTTTAGAAAACCGTTGCT